>JBEEGY010000174.1:0-7758 GCA_041167145.1 Verrucomicrobiota bacterium | reverse complement strand
ATGCCGCGATTGCCGCATTGCACAATTACGCGGATGAGCTGGAGAAGCGTCTGCCCAGGATGGTGGACTTCTCGCCCATGGGCGAAGCGAATTACAATTACTATCTCAAACACGTCCTGCTGTTGCCGCTGACTGGCGCGGAGGTAGAAATGATCGGGCGCGTAGAACTGGCCCGTTATCGCGCGCTGGAAGCGTTGCTGCCCGACCCGAAACTGGCCGATCCCGATCCCTCACGGAGTGGGAACATTCCACCCGACCAAGCGTCGTTCCTCAAAGCCTACGAAAGTCGCGAACAGGAGATGATCAATTTTCTGAAGGATCACAAACTCGTGACCCTGCCTGATTACCTCGGACCGTTTCAGATTCGGCAACTGCCGGACGCGTTCAAGCCGACGAGTCCGGGAGGTTTCATGAATCCGCCCGGCCTATACGACAAAGATCCGGCCGGTTTCTACTTCATCCCTACCTACGATCCGCAGTCGAAGAACTTTTACATTCGCGCGGCGATCGAAGATCCCCGGCCGATTCTTGGACACGAAGGAATCCCGGGACATTTTCTTCAAATCTCAATCGCAAATCATTTGAGCGACGAGATTCGGCGACAGCACGGCGATAACGTTTTCGTCGAAGGCTGGGCACTTTACGGCGAAGAAATGTTGATGCGCACCGGTCTTTATCCAACCAACTCAGCGGCGCAGGGGCAGATCCTGCGGCTTTCGCGTTATCGTTCCGCGCGCATCGGCGTGGATGTGAATTTGCACACCGGCCGATGGAGTTTCGACCAGGCTGTGAAATATTTCATGGAAGCGGGCGGACTCGATGAGGAAGCGGCCAAGGGTGAAGCGGCCGGCGCGGCTTCCGAGCCAACGCAAAAAATCAGCTACATCGTCGGCAAATGGCAGATCATGAACTTGCTCGGACGCTACAAAGATCGACAAGGTGAAAAATTCCAGCTCGGTCAATTCCACGATGATCTGATCAAGAATGGCAGCCTGCCGGTGTCGATCATCGAATGGATTCTTCTCGACGATCCGACGTCGGTTCAGAAAGCGACCAGTGAGCCTTCTTCACAAGGCTCCGGCGCGCCAAGCAAATGACGAGTGACAGGATCATAAGGATCGCAATCGCCGCGATCGCATTGCCGATCTTAACGGGATGTGGAGGCAGTCCGCATCCGCGAGCTGTCAGCAATACCGGAGGAATGGCAAATGTGCCGCAATTTCTCGAGCTTCGTTCCGAAGTTCGCGCCAGCACATTGCATTTTCCGGCCGGGTTGTACTCGCTCGCCGCGGCCGACAAGATTGGTTATTACTATCGCGCTCCGCGAAAAATCCTTCAGCATACGGCCGCCAGCTCGGTCCCGCGCGAAGGCGGCATCTTCGTCAGCAAACGCAACCGCACAAAACTGCGCGGTTATATCTATTTAGGCGGCGGAGCCGTTCACGTGGGCAACTTTTCTCACGCAAATTATGCGTTCCGCTCAAGTGACACAGAGGAAGACGTTCCAGCTGCGCCTTATTGAACTTTGTAAACTTCGACAAGGGCAACGCCCGTCGTACCATTCTTACCTCGCAGGATGGCAGTGTAATTTCCCTGAGTCAGCACGGTCAGAATCGCTGATTCGCGGTCATCACTCGGTGCCAGACCAGTCGCCTGAATTTCGGCCTGTTGCGGCATTTTCCAATCGTCATTGGAGGCAATCTGCGCGCCGTTGCCATCGTGCAACTCGAGCATTGGGTCCTGCAATGGATTCGGCACATTAGATTGAGCGAGCGATGGACCGATGGCACGAACGAGAATCTTCGCGCTGCCCGCCCCGTTCCCCCCAAGTCCACCGCCAATAATTTCACCGCCGATCATCACGTTATCGCCAACGTCGGCGAAGCCGCGCGTGCTAATATTAGCGAGCGTGGAAGTGGAATTGGAGTCGACATCGTACACTTCGACAAGACCAACGCCAGTATCTCCGTTTTTGCCTTGCACGACCGCGGTGTAAGCGCCGGGCGACAAAGTTCGCACCAGAGCCGATTCAAGATCGTCGCTCGGTTGCAGTCCCGTCGCCTGGACATCGCTTTGATTCTGGAGAGGCACACGCCAATCATCATTGCTCGCAATCACGACGCCGGTGTGATCGTGTAACTCGAGAGTCGGATCCGGTAGTGGATTGGGCACATTCGATTGTGCGAGAGACGGACCGAGAGCGCGTAGCACAACTCTCTTTTGACTCGTGCCAGTAATGATGAAACCGCCGATGCCGACATTGTCGCCGGTTAGAACATTCAAGCGCGTCGAGATGTTTAACTGTTTCGCCGTGCGAACTACCGAATTCGCGTCGTTCGGATCGGTCATCGATTGAAACTCGGAAAAATTATCCTCGCCATCTCCGTCCGCATCGCCCGCCTGGCCGCCGAGCGCCGGGTCATTTATCTGGTGGAGAGACAAACGCGCCGCTTCCCAACTCGTGAAGTCCACCTGCGGCGCAATGCCTACGCGCGTGATAAAGGGATCGGGATTACCGGTACGCGTATCAACCCACACAGGAACGGCCGGCACATTTACGTTTGTTGTTTCGGCAACGCCTTGATAATCGCCCAGCATGTAGCCCTCGGCGGTGAACGGCGCGAGCGACGCATCGGTGGAGACCGACGTGAGCCGAATGTTCGGCTGCCATGTCGTTCCTCCATCAAACGATTGGGCGAGATAAAGATCGACAAGTACATTTGAGCCAGGGTTGTTGCGATGATCGTAAAAGACCGCGGTTAAAGTCTGACCGTCGGGCGACGTATTAATGGCGGGATTGAAAACGCCCGAGCCGGCGGGATTATCACTGATCGCAATCGGCGCGCTCCAGGTGTTGCCGCCGTCCGCGGATTTCGTGAACGCGATACGCGGATTGCCGGACAAGCGCGTTTGATAAACGACGTAGATGTTTGAATTGCTACGATCGGCCACGGCGGAAGGCAAAAACACGCCGGTGCGAATGCTCGGCTCGTTATATTCGGCGGTGTGCGTAATCAGCTTGGGCGAGCCAAACGTGGTGCCGCCATTTGTCGAGATGACTGCTTCCAAGCGTTCATTGGGATCGGTGTTCGAGCCAAAGTTCCAATAGACGATGACTAAATTTCCGTTCGGGAGAAATACTGGCTGCGAACCCTGCGCATTGGCCGTACTCGTGACTGCAGCGATAGATGTCCATGTGTTGCCACTGTCATCACTATATGCGCGCACGATTTGACCACCGCCCGCGCTGCTGCTGCTGCTGAACAAAGTGAACGTAACGAAAATACGACCGACGGTGGATGAACCCACAAAAGTATTGATCGTGAACCAGTTCTTATCTGCGAAGACCGAGGTGTTGGGTGGCTGATAAACAACCTTTGGCGCGCCGAAGGTTGTGCCTCCGTCTGTCGACCTGCTCATCAACACCGGAGCCGTAGTAAAATTAGGGTTCGCTGTCGTCCCGTTCGCGGCAAGAGTGTTCAGGTAAACGCTTCCGTTCTGATCGATACCCGCAACCGGATCGGTCGCGCGCGAGTGCGTCCCGCCGGATGCTGTGGTCAGATTGGGAATGAGCGCACGTGTCCAGGTCAGTCCTCCGTTCGTGCTGACTGAGTAGCCACAATCGACCGCACCGCCGCCGGATTCGAATCGACCCTCCTGGAAGGTTGCGACCAAAAAATCCGCATTAACTGGAGAACGCGCAATATGCGGTTCGGCCTGAGCCCGCTGATTCGACGGCAACGCAGAAGGATCGTCGCCCAATCGGATGTTGGCGCCGACGCGGGGATCGAGCGCGACAAGCACGGCCGTTTGATTGGTTTGCGAAGTTTGCGCCTGGCGAGCGGACCACGCGGCCGGCGGTTGAACCAGGTCGTCGTGATTTAGCAACATCAACGCGCCCGATGAAAGCCGCTTGAGAGGAACATTGCGTAGCGCCGGCGGAAGCCGGTCGCGGTTGACAGTCGGCATCCTTTGCACGGGCGGACTTGAGGAGGGCGCGCCCGAAATCGTGGCAATCGCGAATAGCGCAACGAACCACAGTCGGACCGAAATTCTTATCACTGTGTTCAGGCTAATTTAACCAGTCGGCAATGGAAATGTTGCGGCCGCGCCGACTCGGAGTGAAATCACTGGACCTTGTAAGTTTCAATCAGGGCAACTCCAACGGTTCCATTTTCTCCGCTTAGAATGGCGGTATAATTCCCTTGAGTCAGAACCTTGAGAATTGCCGATTCGCGATCATCAGGCGGCGCAAGACCGGTCGCCTGAATTTCAAGCTCCTGGGTGGCTTTCCAATCATCGTTCCAAGCGACCAGCGCACCGTTTCCATCGCGAAGCTCGAGCATGGGATCCTGCAACGCATTGACAATGCTCGGGGGCAGCGAAGGTCCAATCGCACGAACCAAAACTTTCGCGCTGCCTGCGCCGTTTGCGCCGAGGCCGGCGCCGATAATTTCGCCGCCAATCATGACGCTGTCGCCGGTATTAGCGAAGCCGCGTGTGCTGATGTTGGCCAGCGTAGAGCTTGAGTTCGGATCGACATCGTACACCTCAATAAGACCAATGCCGGTAACGCCGCCATTGCCCTGAACGATCGCGGTATAACCGCCGGGCGACAGAGTCTGCACCATCGCCGCTTCAAGATCGTTACTCGGAGCGAGGCCGGCATTTTGAATCAAGGTTTGTTGCGATGGCGAATCTTTCCAGTTGTTGTTAAAGCCAATCACCGCGCCCGTGTGATCGTGCAGTTCCAAAGTGGGATCCGGCAACACACCCGAAACTCCAAAAGCGCTCAGCGACGGACCGAGTGCGCGCAACAAAACTTGTTTTGAGTCTGTCCCGGTGATGATGAAACCACCGATGCCGACGTTATCTCCGGCCAAAACATTTAATCGTGTCGAGATGTTGAGCTGCTTGCCTGTCCGCACGACCGAGTTCGGATCGTTCGGGTCGGTCCCGGATATCGATTCGGAAATATCATCTTCGCCATCACCATCACTGTCCGGAATGCCATTGCCCTGAATCGCGAACTGATACGAACCTTCGTTCGCATCGTTGTTTGCAATCATTACCGTCGCCGTTTTCAAACCCGGACTGCTCGGTTTGAACGTTATCCGGAAGGTTGTGGTGGGGTTGTCGATCTTAACCGGCGAGACAGGCTGAAGCGTGACAGTGAAGTCGCTACTGCCGACAATTTGCACGTTTGGAACTCCCGTCAGGCTCAGGCTGCCTGTGCCCGAGTTTTGAATCGTAAATGTCCGCGCCAGCGAGTCAGTCACCACGTCGACGCCTCCGAAGTCGGTGCCGTCGCTCGCGCTCGGCGTCGAGTCATTGTTTGGAATCGATTGCCCGTTACCGACTACGTCGATTTCTGGGGAAAGGCCGGTTGTGACCGTAACTTGGACACGCGAAGTGTTATTCGTCTCATCTGATTCAAGCAAGCGATTGAGCGGATCGCCCGTGTTTTCCAGCCAATAAGTTCCGTCCGAAACGCCGGCGAGCGCGATTATTTGAGTGGTCGTGAATGTGGAGGGATAAATATCCGCCCATCCGACGGAGACTCCCATGGTCGGGCCGCAGGTGGTATATTGAGCTGTGGCTGGCGTCCCCGGCGGCTGAGTCGTGTACTTTTGTGAGTCGACAATGCAATACGATACTTTTTGATTCGCAGCCACGATCCCACCAACACCGTTGCCCGACGTAATTTCCTTGAGAAAGTAATCAGCTGAATCCGTGAAACGAAGACGGCCGCTTACAACGGCGAACGTGCCCGCCAATCTTGTGGTGTGAGTTCCATTAGAATCGTAGATCCATTGTTCTACATCCTGTGACCCATCAGGATGCGTGACCGTGGCGTGAAGTTCGAGCGGCCCGGCGCCGATATTCACCGTCCAGGTTGAGAACCTTAGGACTTTTTGACCGCTGTTCGTCCCCTGCGCGATGTCGCGTATTTCCATGGAAATGTCCGGCAAGAGAGGCGCCGCCCAGGTGAATTGCCCTGAAAGCAAAACGAGACCGGCATAAACGATGGAAAATGGGAGAGGTGTTTTCAACTGAAGCAAGCTTTCCGAAAAGCGTGGGCCAATGCCTTTACGATAACGTATCAGACCGGTCAAAAATTAAGAAGAACCGTAAGTATTTCCGACCGGCCGTTTCTGTCTTTTTCAACCGGGCATGCCAGACTCAAGGCGTCCACGGAGGGGCGTACTTCCTGCTCGTGATCCACCCGCCATGAGCGAAAAGCAGGGCGACCATAGCACGATCGAGCACGAAGCGGCCAAGTTCGAAGTCATCAAAGGCCTTGAGCGCGCGCTCGACCTTGCTTACGGGCGATTGATTCGCGCGGCCCGGAACGAATGGGAGCGACGATTTGCCGGCAAAGATCCGAGCGACGCGTGCGCAAGCGTGCGGGTTCACGCGGTGGAAGCGAAAACCAGCGCCGTTCCCGGTTCAGGATTTCTTAAGGTTCGCGGCAAGGCATGTCGCCGGCCAACCGCAAGACTTCCCTTCCCTCGCCTCGCTCCCTAGCTTTCCGCGCAGGGACCTGTCCGGAGCGTCCGCCGAAGGATCGACAATTACTTTTCGCGCGATTTCTACTATTTCGGCGCGTCCGCAACTTTCAACACGACTTTGCCACGCGTGTGTTTGGTTTCGATTTGGATATGCGCTTTGGCGGCTTCCGCCAACGGCAGAACCTGCGACACAATCGGCGTAATCTTTTTCGCCTCGATCAACTTCGTGAGCTGTTCGAGCACCTTTGCATCGGGATGCGCCATTAATGACGAGCCGTGTATGCCGCGTTTCTCACATTCCGTTGGGTCGGGTTGCCCGGTGATCGACACAATGATTCCGTCTTTCTTCACCACTCCGTAGGAACGTGCGAGCGAGTCGCCGCGAACCGCGTCGAGCACGACATCGACATCCTTCACTACGTCTTCGAACTTCGTCGTCGTGTAATCGATCGGCTGGTCCACACCGAGTTGTTTGAGTAAATCCTGATTTTGGGCCGAAGCCGTCGCGATCACTTTTGCGCCCCGCGCTTTCGCAATTTGAACCGCGAAACTCCCCACTCCGCCCGAACCGCCGTGAATCAGGACCGTTTGTCCCTTGTCGATCTTGGCCGTGTCAACGAGCGCTTGCCAGGCCGTGGTCGCCGCGAGCGGAACGGCAGCCGCTTCTTCGAACGTAATGTTCTTTGGCTTAAGCGAAACTTCGTCCTGTTTCGCGATCGCAAACTCCGCGTAACCGCCCTGCTCCTTGAAACTCAAATAGGCATAAACCGCGTCGCCCGTTTTCAAGTTGCCGATCTTAGCGCCGGTTTTCTCGACCACGCCGGCCACATCCATTCCTAAAATCAGCGGAAACTTTTCGCCCAGGAACCTGCTCATATGTCCCTGGCGAATGGCCGCGTCAACCGGGTTCACTCCCGCCGCCATAACTCGAATCAGAATCTCATCCACTTTCGGCTCCGGCCGCGGCGCATCTTCGTATTTCAAAACCTCCGGACCGCCGTACTGATGAATCACAATCGCCTTCATCGCCGGCCCGGTCGCCTGCGCGATTGCTGTTGCCGCAATCGCCGTCGCACCAAGAATCGCAATCTTTGCTTTCATAAATTCTGTGCCTTTAGCGTTCTTAATAGGTCCGCGAAAGATCGGCCGACGTCGGCGGACCCTCCACCCAGTTTACGTCCCATGCTCCATCCACCGTAATGAAGGTGAGCGAACCGGCCGGCAACCATGCTTCATGCACCATTTT
>JBEEGY010000173.1:0-3236 GCA_041167145.1 Verrucomicrobiota bacterium | reverse complement strand
CTTTAGCGGCCCTCTCGAAGTATTTTGCCAGATCGAGATCATCCGCCAGCACGCCGGCGTCGTACGAGCTCACCTGGTACTGTTCGACAAAGCGCGCCCGCTTCGCTTTCGGCAACTCCGGAACGCGCACTCGTGCTTCTGCGACAAGGGTTTCGCTCTTGACCGGCACGAGATCGGGATCGGGAAAGTAACGGTAGTCATGCGCGGATTCCTTTGTCCGCATGAGAAACGTTTCGCCGGCGGCGTCGTCCCAACCGCGCGTTTCTTGCTGTAACTTTTCGCCGCGCTCGAGCGCGCCTGTCTGTCGAACTATCTCGTAGCCGAGGGCGCGCCGCACACCGCTGATTGAATTCATGTTCTTGATCTCGATCTTGGCGCCAAGTTCCGCTTGCGTCTCCGGTCGCACCGAAACGTTGCAATCGCAGCGGAGCTGACCTTTCTCCATATCGGCGTCGCTCACCGCACCGTAAATCAAAATTTGTTTCAGCGAAGTGAGAAAGGCGAACGCCTCCTCCGGTGAATTGATCTCCGGTTGCGTGACGATTTCCATCAGCGGCGTGCCGGCGCGGTTGAAATCGATGCCGGTGCTCGATTCAAAGTGAAAACTCTTCGCTACATCTTCCTCGAGATGGATGCGCACGAGATGCACTTCCTTGTCCGGCATCGCGATGCTCTTCTGGGCGTCTTTCGGGTAGGCCAGATCATGCAGCGGCACCGCGCCGTTCTCGCACAACGGCATGTCGTATTGCGAAATCTGATAGTTCTTCGGCATGTCGGGGTAAAAATAATTTTTGCGATCGAACTTACTGGTCGGCGCGATATCGCATCCGAGCATAAGACCGGTCAACACGGTCATGCGCAGCGCTTCGTGGTTCATGACCGGCAACGCGCCGGGCAAACCGAGACATACGGGACACGTGTGGCTGTTGGGCGCCGCGCCAAATTCCACTGGACAGGCGCAAAACATTTTCGAGCGCGTCTTCAATTGCACGTGCACTTCGAGTCCAATCGTTGCGACGTATTTCATTTCGGATTTCGGAAACCGGATTGCAGAAAGTTACTTTCGAACACGAGCAGTCTTTATCGAACTGACCACTATCGCAATGATCTGATCTGCTTCGTCCATCAGCTCTGTTAATCGTGATGATTGAACGATACCGGCTTCAATTAGCATCTGCATCCAATAAAGCGCTTCGTCGCATTCTTCCTCAACGATTCCCATCTTCGCGATGAAGCATTGCCCGGGACTTGCCACGTAAAGCAGAACGGTAGTTCGCGCCGACTGACGTGCCGGAGCGCAGGAGTTGGTCGCCGATTACACGCGCGGTTTGCGACTTCGGCAGGGATTCAACGAGTCGAATAGTGCGAAGCCCGAAAAGTATCGTCCGCTTCGCAAAATCCTGTTTTTGCATTTTCTTTCCGGTTTCCGAAATCAATTGCGCTGTAGCGCAAAGTCGAGAGCGCGTTGCAAATCGAATGTCCTCAAGTGCTCGATCAGCGTCGGGTCGTTCAGCGCATCAATGAGTCGCTGGTCTTGCAAGAGATCGAGAAAGCGGCCCTGCGCTATCAGTTCTTGAATTTGCGGATCATCCCGCAAGGCGACGATCCTCGGATGCTCGCTCAGCTCCAGCGCCCCGGGGAAAGAAAGGAAGCGCTCTGCCGTTTGCGGATTTGAAACAACCTGGCCAAGCTTGCCAAGCGTCTCGTACGTCTTTGTCGGAATGGCGTCTGTTTTCTTGACCAGATCGCCGACCGTTCCCATTTCCAGAGAATTCTTCAGGCGTGCCAGCGTCGTCATCAAAGATGGGGGCACATCGTTCGACGCACTCAACAGTCCGCGTCGCACATCGATCGCGTGCAAGTTTCGCGTTGGCGGCGCAGCCTTGCCTGTCGCGGCCTGTTCGTGCACCTGCGCATCGGCCACTGCCCCGCTCGACCTGACTCCGACAATAATCAGCCAGACAAGAAAGCCTCCCAAAAATAGCCCGATCACCGCGCCGGTGAACCCATAAAGAAATCTAATGATCGCCGAAGTTTGTTGCCTGGTCCGTTTGAACACGATCGTGCCAATCCCGGTGATGACGGCATAGACGAGCAACGCCAGGACCGCACTGCACAAGATCGACAAGCAAACGTCGGGAACTTTCAAAAGAGGTCGCGCCACGGGAACCAACAGTTTGCCGCCGAAATAGGCCGCTCCATACGCCGCCACGATGGCGATCACACGCATCGCCTGGCGCATCAACCCCAAGCGCCAGCCGCGAGCGATCTCGAACAAAACCAAGACAACCGCGAACGAGATAAAAACCAACTGCCAAAGTGGCGACCCGACAGTCTGTTGCATTTGCGGATTCATGGGACAAATGAAATTGCGCGCTGCCGCAGAGCGTGATCGCAAAGCACGAGCGCAGCCATCGCTTCAACCATCGGCACGGCGCGCGGCAAGACGCAGGGATCATGGCGGCCACGCGCGGCCAACTTTGTTTTTTGCCGTGAAGTGGTCACGGTCTCCTGCTCGCGGGCTATCGTTGCCGTCGGTTTAAATGCGATGCGAAAATATATCTCCTCGCCGTTACTGATGCCGCCCTGAATTCCGCCGGAATAATTTGTCGATGTGCGAACACGATCCCCTCGCATTTCGAACGCATCGTTATGTTCGGACCCGCGCATGCGCGTGGCGGAGAATCCAGAGCCAATTTCAAAGCCTTTCGTCGCGGGCAAGCTCAACATCGCTTTGGCCAGATCGGCTTCGAGTTTATCGAAGACCGGTTCTCCCAAACCGGGCGGCGCGTTGCGCACCACACAATCGATCACGCCGCCCAGCGAATTCCCTTCGGTGCGTGTCTTCTCGATGAGCGCAATCATCCTCCTTGCCGCGACCGCGTCCGGACAACGCACGATGTTGGCCTCAACATCCTTCATTGTGACTTTTGACTTGTCGATCTTGGCCGCGAGTTCGTGGATTTGGCTCACATAAGCGACGATGTCCATTTTGGGACAAAATCTGCGCAGAACTTTTCGCGCGATGGCGGCCGCCGCGACGCGCCCAACCGTTTCCCGCGCCGAAGCTCGCCCCCCACCCTGCCAGTTCCGGATTCCGTACTTCGCCTCGTAGGTGAAATCGGCATGCGATGGCCGGAACGTTTTTGCAAGATCGACATAATCACTTGGCCGCGCGTCTTTGTTGCGCACCAGGATCGCGATCGGCGTGCCGAGCGTCTGGCCCTCAAACACAC
>JBEEGY010000172.1:0-3134 GCA_041167145.1 Verrucomicrobiota bacterium | reverse complement strand
TGCTTTGCGCGAAAGTCGCGGGTTACGTCTGAGCGAACCCCCGTGCAAAAGATTGGCGTGCCAGATTAGGACATCGCCTTTTTTGGCCATAAAATGATGCGGCTCGAGCGCGTGTTCGCGAATGACTTCCTGAATGCGAGGCTCATAAAGTTCGAGGTAGGCCTTGTAGCCGTGCTCGCGGAAGTTGTTTTCGTCGATACCGAGATCACGACTAAATAAATAGGGCAGGTGATGACTGCCGGGATAATAAGCCAGCGGGCCGGAATCGGGATGAATGTCTTCAAAGGCAATCCAAGCGGCCGTTAGATATCCCAGCGGGTAGGTGGTCATGTGAATCGAATCCGAATGCACACCTTGCTGGCTGCCTTTGTGACAGGTGATTGTTTGAAAAGGCGCGGGCGGGCGATCCATCAAAAGGCGGATCCATCGCAAGATCTCCGGATGCCGCATGACGCGGCAAATCTCCGGTACTTTCAGGTGAGGATCGAGGCAACGACCCGGCCACGGATCTTCGGGGCTAGTTTGTTCCGGTTGAAGTTGAATCGTCCCGTCGTCGATCGCTTTCTGATACGTTATCCAAACTTCGTCGAGCAAATCGGACTCGACCGCTTTTTCGAGAATCAAATATCCGGCGTTCGTCCAATGGCCCAGCTGATCCGCTTCCGTCGCCGTGATCGTGCCGGCGGTCACGCGTTTCGCGATCTCCGCTTCGGCGCCGGGTCGATCGAGCCACGGAAAAGGCCCCGCCTCGGGAAAATTCTCGATACGCGGATTCCTGATCTGACTAAGATCGACATGGACGTCGCCGAAAAATGCATCGGCTTGCTCCTTTGGCACCGGGTTGTTCTCGATCGACATCGCGTCCTGACGATTTGGTTTCGCAATACTATCCGAGCGCGCGTTTGAGCAAAACCGGAAATTAATCAGTCGCGGTTCGATTTGTCGTAGAAAAGAATGTTGATCAGCAGAACGACGCCGCAGCCGGCCGCGGCGAGGAAAAGAATGATGGCGAGACCGGGATAACCCCAGATGCGAAACGACGTCTCAACCCGCATGAGCATGGCCGCGCCGACTATTAGTGCAGCCACGATCAGCCCGACGGTGATCCGATTCGCGACTTTTTGAAATCCGACCATGAGCTTGCGTTCATCGATCGCGTCGACTGAGATCTTGAATTCATTATTGGCCAGCGCATCGATGAATTTGTTGAGACGAGCGGGCAATCGTTGCATCAAATCTTTCAGTTCCAGAACGCCACTAAAAAGATTTCCAGGCGACAAACTTTTGAGCAGGCGCTGGCGCAAAATTTCCGCGGCGTTGCGGCGAATCGAAGCGTTTGGGTCGAACTCGGGTTCCAGCGCCCGGCCGACCTGATCGAGATTGAGCAGGGTCTTGCCGAGGAGGCTGAGCTCGGGTGGAACGCGCACGCCGTTTTCCGCCGATACTTGCGTGACCTCGAGCACGAGACGGCCCACTTCCATTTGCGCAACCGTGGCGGTTTTTTGCACGGCGACGATTTCCGAAATTCGACGCGTGAACTCTTTTTCATCGAAGTCGTCTTTCCGCTCGCCAATCTTGATCGCGACTTGCGCGGCTTCCTCACCGCGGCCCTCCGCGATCGCGAGCAGGAGTTGCAACAAATCCTCCTGCAACCGCGGCATGATTCGCCCGACCATGCCAAGATCGAGAAGCGCGATACGGTAATCGTCCGTGATGAAAACGTTGCCCGGGTGCGGATCGGCGTGGAAAAAACCGTGCACCAGGATCTGCTCGAGATAGGCGCGAAAGAGTTCTTCGGCGAGCGCGGTGCCGTCGAACTCCATCCGCGCCAGCGGGCTCATCTCCGTGATTTTCTTTCCCGGCACGTACTCCATCGTCAAGACGCGCGCCGTGCAGTAATCCTCGATCGGCGCCGGCACGATGATGTGCGCGAAATTCTTCAACTGTTCGCGAAACGCGATCAGATTGTGCAACTCCTGGCGGTAATCGAGTTCGCGCAGCAAACTCTTGCGAAATTGCTCGAGCATCTTTGAAAACTCGTAGCGCTTGCCCAGCTCGGTATGGCAGTCGAGAAACTCAGCGATCGTCGCGAGCGCCTCCAAGTCTTCCACCATCCTTTCGCGAATTTCCGGGCGCTGTACTTTCACGGCCACCAATCGCCCTTCACGCAATCGGGCCAGATGCACCTGGCCAAGCGACGCCGATGCAATCGGCTTTACTTCAAAGTCGGCGAACGCTTTGGACATGCGCACGCCCAGTTCCGACGAAACGATTTTCTCGACTTCGTCAAAACCAAACGGCTCGACTTTGTCCTGCAGGCGCGACAACGCGTCCAGGTACGCGCGCGGCAAAAGCTCGACCCGCGTGGAGAGAAGCTGTCCGAGTTTAACAAAGGTCGGCCCGAGTTTTTCCAGATCGGTCGCCAGTTCTTCGGCCTTGGCCGCTTCCTTGGGCGGGACGCGCTGCCCGGCTTCGAGCGTTTCTTCCAGACCGCTGCTCTTGACCAAATCGGAACGCCCGTACTTAACAAAGAGCCACGCAATCTGGCGGTAGCGGTTCAAGTGTTGCGGTTTTAGCGAGATACCCATTTGGCGAACTGTTTAGTGTCTGCGGTCAATCAAATCACTGTGGACAAAATGGAATCGCGTCTCGTAAAGCAAGTGCATCTATGCTTTTGCCCTACGAGGCGTGAACGCCAACTACCCAACCTTGCATCGCGACCAGACCGATGTTGCAAAGCAGTTGTAAGGCAACGAGGACGCGAAAGCTTCGGGAAGAGACCGCATCGTTCAAGTAAACCAGGCCGAGAAATATCAGTGTCCCCACGATTGGTTGATAGCCGTGCAGGACCGGCAGAGCGGGTCCACTGAAGACGAGAAGAATCGCAACTGCCGACACGATAATTTGCCAGCGTAGTTCTGTGGACAAACGAGCGCATTTTAGAAAGGCCGGCCCGACTATAAAAAGGCCCACCGCACCCGGGAGGCAAGTGACGCAATTATCAAATATCGATGCCGCATTGAAGGGGTAAATGTCGAAAAAACGCGGCGCGAGAAGATCGAACAGGTTCTTGAGCCGAATCCAAACAAAATCCGCGGTTGAAGCCTGGCTTCCAGGTCCGACGAAGTTTTGCG
>JBEEGY010000171.1:0-2635 GCA_041167145.1 Verrucomicrobiota bacterium | reverse complement strand
GTGTGGCAGGAAGTTCGCGTTGGCGGGCCGCCATCGCCAGCACGCGAGCCGCGTGCGCTCCCCAATCGGTGAAATCCGTGGCATCCGCGGTCAATTTCTGGCAAATGCGACTTCGATTCTCAAGCTGCATTTTCGGTCAGCTCGCGACGGAGCCAGAGCTTGGCGAAATTCCAATCGCGTAAAACCGTCTTTGACGAAACGTTCAACACTTCGGCGATTTCGTTTGCCTCGAGGCCGCCGAAAAACTTCAGCTCCACCACTTCACCCTCACGCGGATAGGTGGTGGAAAAACTTTGCAGCGCGTCGTCCAGGACGACAAGATCAGGCGACTGCTCGCACGCTAGTTCCCTCGTTTCATCGAGGTAAAGTTTCGCCAATTTCCCGCCGCGCTTCTCCCGGTTGTGCTCCCGGGCGTGCTGAATAAGAATACGCCGCATCAGGCTGGCGGCGACGCTGGCAAAATGCGCCCGATCTTTCCAATTCGCGCGGCTTTGATCGACAAGTTTCAGGTAAGCTTCGTGCACGAGCGCGGTCGCTTGCAGTGTGTGATCAGGTCGTTCACGCCGTAAATATTCGGCCGCGCGCCGGCGCAGCTCTTCATAGACCACCGGCATGAGGCGGGCCGCGGCGTTTTTGTCCCCCGCGCTCCACTCCTGCAGGATCTGGGTGGCATCCATATTGGCTCCGATATTCACCGAACTTCCGTTGAACCCGCGAATTGTATCTTCTTCGATCTAAAACGGGAAATATTAAATGTCCGTTTTGGCCGCTAAAGCGCGCGGTTAGTCGGTGGAGGCTCTTCTCGTGTTGTCGAATCCTTATCTTCAAATGTCCATCAAAAATCTTTTACGAAGGCCGTTATTTATCGGCGCGGTCACGGTCCTTTTCGCGTTCGCGCGCGTTGAAGCCGAAATCAATTATCCCATCACCTTCAATGATCCGGGTGGCGCCAACGCTTCGTATTATGCGGCGATCACGTCCAACATTCAGGCAGCCGGCGCCTACTGGGCGGAATTTCTCGTCGGTTCGGGAAGCATCGAAGTTCAGGTGGAATTCACCACCTCGATCCCCGGAATAGATGGCGCCAGCTTCACCAACGGATACGTGCACACTAATGGCGCGCGCAACGTTTACGAACAAGGCGCCGCTTACGAGATCAGAACCGGCATCGACCCCAACGGCGCGTCGCCGGATGTTCATATCAGAATCAATCCAAACTACCTGGCGAACACGCTCTGGCTGGATCCGCATCCCACCGAACGAACCGATCCCATCCCGGCCAACCGGCTCGACGCACTTTCCCTGTTCATTCACGAACTCGCACACGCCTACGCCTTCAGTGGCTGGATGAATGGCACCACCGGGCAACTCCCGCCGGATTACATGTCTACTTTTGACGAGAATGTCTATTACGACGGTGCAAATTTCTTCTTCGTCGGACCGGCAGCGCAGGCCGATTACGGCGGTCCCGTCCCGATCACCTATGGAAACCCGACGCATCTCGGCAATAATTCGCCACGGCCGGGTTCTGATCTCTTAAATGATTTGATGAACGGAGTTGTCTACTATTACCAAACCCGCTACACGATCTCGCGCCTTGATCGGGCGATAGTGCAGGATTGCGGAATCGCCATTTCGATTGAGCCACGTGCGCTCCGCGTTTCCTCGCTGGCGAGACTCGCGAACGGCCACTTTCTTTTGCAAGGCGTGGGGATTCCAGCGCGAGTTCACACCGTCAAGGCCACATCGGATTTGTCGCAGGCCTTTACCGCGATCGGGACGGTGACGACTGACAACAACGGAAATTTTCAATTCGAGGACCTCAACACATTGAGTTTCAGCAAGCGTTTTTATCGCGTGGTTTATCCCTGATAACTGGCAGGCCGTTTTTTGCTGGGCAAACTGTGGCGGCGCTCTATCTATCGCGCTGTAGCCCTGGCGAGAGCGGATGAGCGCCGAATCCGAAACAAAGACTGATTCTCCTGTAGCGGCGGTCTATGACCGCCGGGTTTGTTAGATTCGGCGCTCACAGAGCGCCGCTACAGCTTCGGCGCGGAAGTATTCCTGGAAGAGCAATGTCCGTTTTCGCCGCCCAATCGCGCGGTTAGTCGGTGGAGACCCTTATATGCGAGCCAGGAATATTGATTGGACGATGAGAAGTGCAATCACAATCGAAAGAATGGAAACCCACACCTCAAAAACAAAGGCTACTCACGGTGCAGCGTTCACTTCATTTGCCGGAGCAATATCTAGAGCTACAAGGAAAGCTGCGCTCTTACTGTTTTCCGTTGCGGTGCTGCTGGCGGGCGGCGCGGCGGCGGTGCGCGGGCAATCCGCGCTCGACGGTTTCGATCCGAACGCAACAAACGGAGCGATTCGAGTCGTCGTCGCGCAGCCGGACGGGAAGATTCTTCTCGGCGGCGATTTTACCATTATCAAGCCTAACGGCGGAGCGGCGGTCACGCGCAACCACATTGCCCGGCTGAATTCGGACGGCACGCTCGACAGCGCCTTCGACCCGAATGCGAACGATATTGTCTATGCCATCGCCGTGCAGCCGGACGGCAAGATTCTGGCGGGCGGCTTATTCGCGAACATCGGCGGACAGACGCGCAACAGCATCGCCCGGCTCGAT
>JBEEGY010000170.1:0-4018 GCA_041167145.1 Verrucomicrobiota bacterium | reverse complement strand
ATCGCTGGAATTTACGGGACCTCAACGGATTCCACCTTTGTCCCGGTGGTTATCAATGCAGCCGGGCAACTGGGAGTCGGGCACGATGCTGGTGTTCCGAAAGGTACTATTATCACTGTCGCCCCAGGCAGCCCCGCGCCAAATGGTTATACTTTTTTAGGCACGCAAAGTGACAAGATTGAGTATAAGGACCCCGAAGGTCACGAGGTTAAGATAAAGGGCGCCAAGCTTTACCAAAAAAATTAGCGTGCTGGCGTCCTGCGCCTAACCCCTATGAGGAGTATCAAGTGTGACGGGCGAGTGTGTCGTGGTTTGTTCGGTCATAAGGTTTGTTGTTGAGGGTTGCGGTTTATTTTGGAGACGCTTCCTCTTCCTTTTGCACGCTTCAGTTTATTCCAGCGGCTCATACTCCTATCCGTCCTGGCAGATGCCGGACCATTTGATCAATGCGATCAGTCGGAAGAGGAATGTGGGTGCAAAAAAACCCTTTTAAGGCGTTGGTTCCGGGTTCGAGTCGACCCACATTTTCGATGAAATTGTCGGTCAACGCAGTCGCAATAGCTGCTTGCGCAACGACCGTATCGCTGCGCGCCGCCGACTTTGATCTCGCCGCGACAGCGACGAACCAATTTGGGATCGATCTCCATCGGCAGCTTGCGACGGGCGACGAGAACCTTTGCGTCTCCCCCTATTCAATTCAAAACGCGCTGGCGATGACGTTTGGCGGTGCGGATGGCGATACGCGCACCGAGATGGCGCGCATTCTCCATTTTCCGAACGACGGCGACGCGATCCACGCCTCGTTTTCATCGCTGCAACGCTCGCTCGAGGAGATGGCGAAGAAGACGGCGACGCTTGTCGAACAATCGAAGCAAACAGGCGGGCCGAGCGAGCCGATCACTTTGTCGATCGCGAACCGGCTCTTCGCGCAAACCGGTTACGATTTTCGAGAAAGCTTTCGCGCGTTTGTACAAAAATATTACGGCGCGCCATTCGAGCTGCTTGATTTCCGCAAGGATGCACCGGGCGCGACGCAACATATTAATAAGTGGGTCGCGGATCAGACGCGCGACCGGATTCGCGACTTAATTCCACCGGGTGCGCTCAATGAAATGACGCGGCTGGTGTTGGCGAACGCGATTTACCTCAAGGCACCGTGGGCGCATGAATTCAACGACGGCGCGACGAAGCCGGAGCAATTTCATGTTCGTGGCGGCGCAGCTGTCGATGTTCCGACGATGAACCGGCAAGATCGACAATTTGGTTACGCGAAGCGCGATAGTTTCATCGCGGTGAGTCTTCCCTACATTGGAAACGAACTGCAATTTCTCGTGCTTGTTCCGGACGAGGTGAACGGTCTGCGCGCGCTCGAATCAAAACTCAATGCGGAGACGCTGGCGGAATGCGCCAAGCTCGAACCGCACGATGTCGATCTTTCATTACCCAAGTTCAAGTTCGAGCCGCCGACAATTCAGCTTGGCGAAAAACTGCAAGCGCTCGGCATAAAGTCGGCCTTCGATCAGCCGCGCGGGAGCGCGAATTTCGAGCGCATCGCGCCACGCAAGCCGGACGATTACCTCTACGTCTCACAAGTCTTTCATAAGACGTTCATAGCCGTGGACGAAAAAGGGACCGAAGCAGCCGCGGCCACTGCGGTCGCGATGATGGCCACGTCGGCCATGGTCAAGAAAGCGCCGCCCATTGAAGTGAAAGTGGATCGGCCATTCGTCTACGCGGTTCAACACGTTCCGAGCGGAGCATGTCTTTTCCTCGGTCGCGTGACCGATCCGCGCTAAATGGATATCTCGACTCTCGCGAATCTGATCAACGCCTTCGCCGTCACGGCCGGCGTTATTTTCGCAGCCATACAAATTCAGCATTATCGGGGGCGTCAGCGTCGGGACGCGATGCTCGAACTGGTCCGGTCTTTTCAGAGCCCGCCGTTTAGCCGGGCGCTGCATCGCGTGAATTCACTGCCCGATGGAGCCGACCGGCAAAAGATTCGCGAAGTCCTCGGTCCCGAGGGCGAAGATGACGTGTTTCTGGTCGGCTTAACGTGGGAAAGTCTCGGTGTGCTCGCGTTCCGCCGCGAAGTCACGCTCGATCTCATGGCTGATTTTTTCAGCGGAGCAATCGTCATCTCGTGGCGCAAACTGCATGTTTTCGTCGAAGAGGACCGTCGCTCTCTGAAACGCGAGACGGTCTGGGAATGGTTCCAGTGGCTGGCGGAGCGAATGATCGAACGGGAAAAGAAATCGCCGCGCACTCCGGCGCACATCGCGCATCGAGACTGGAGATGAGAATCGAAGGTCATAGACCGCCGCTACAAAAGAGTATCGGCGGCGTAGCTTAACTCGCCGTTCATTATCCGGGCGGCGGATGTATAGGGATGCGGCTCTGTTTTGCCAAGATCGACGATGTGCGTGACCTCGACGCCACGCGCTTTGAGAAAATCAGAAATGAGCGCGCGGTGACAACGCCACCAGAGCGCCTCCGCACACATGATCGTGGTTGATCCCACTTCATTGGCAAGATCGACAAGTCGCGCGACGTCTTCACCAAACTCATTCGTTTCCATGTGATCGGCGTAACCGCGGAACGCTTCGTTCCGCCAGGCCGTGTTGCGTGAATCCGGTTTCGATTTCCGGCGCCCGCCCAACTTCGGGAAATGTTCGTAACGAATTCCTTGTTCGCCCAGCGCTTGCGCGAGCGCGTCTTTGTTGAATTGCGGATAACGCTTAGATCCCGGCAGCAAGCGCACATCGGCAACCAGCCTGATCTCGCTGTCTCGAAGCAGCGAAATGAAGATGTCGATGTTGCGGGTGGAGTGCCCAATCGTCCAAATTTGATTTACCATTTATTGTTTTTCGTATGCGCCGGAGTCACTTCGCGTTAGCCATCGCCGCGTTATATTTTGCGTTGATGTTTCTCGCCCACATCCCCGATTTACTCATTCTTTTTCCAACGACTGCGCCAATCGATGCGCACGGTGCGGTTCGCAAGTTCATTCCGTTTGAGAAAGGCCAATTGGAGCTGTGGACCGCGCGATCGCAAATGGCAGAGCGAAGCGGTCATCCGGCCATTTACATTCTGCGCTTTTACGGAAACGCGGATCGCGCCGATCGCTGGGTCGCGTTGGAAGCGGAAATGTGGAATGGCCGTTCGGTCGAGGTTTGGGGAATGAATTATCCGGGTTACGGCGGCAGCACGGGGCCGGCTCGACTGGCGCGAATTGGCCCGGCCGCGCTGGCCGCGTTCGATGCGATGAAGGAAAAGTCGGGCGATCGGCCGGTTATTCTTTTTGGGGCAAGCATCGGCACGACGGCGGCGCTTCACGTAGCAGCGCATCGGCCCGTGGCCGGTCTGATTTTACATAATCCGCCGCCCATGCGCGCGATGATCATGCGCCAGTTTGGCTGGTGGAATTTATGGTTGATCGCCGGGCCGGCGGCGCTGCAAATTCCGCGCGACCTCGACAGCATCGCCAATGGGAGAGTCGTGCGCGCGCGTGCCGTCTTTCTTCTCGCCGACCGGGACGAAATCGTCGCTCCGCGTTTTCAAAAGCTGGTGCTGGATGCCTACGCCGGCGAGAAGCGCGTCATTACTTTGCGCGACGCTTATCACAACAGCCCGATCGAAGGCGCGGCCGTAGCCGATCTGTACACTGCGCTCGATTGGTTGTTGCCGCGAAACCTGGAAACTGAAGCGCATTAGCATTGCGAGCGGACTGACAAAAAGACTAATCGCAACCGGTGCCGTCGTGATCGTCCAATTGCCGCGAGCAGGAAGGGTTGGTAGATTTTGGTTCTTTCGATTCAAATGAAGCGCTGCTAGCGTTTCATAACATTGGAGACACAAAAATGAACAAGATTATGTTATCAGCAATCGGTTGTTTCGTTACATTGGCATTCATGCAAGCAGCGGAACCTCAAAAACAACCAGCCGCCGGTTCGCCCGCACCGGATTTTAGTCTCGTCACTGGGGACGGCAGCCAGGCCAGCCTGAAAGATTATCGCGG
>JBEEGY010000169.1:0-7572 GCA_041167145.1 Verrucomicrobiota bacterium | reverse complement strand
TCTCTTCGAGCAGCGGATGTAGGTACTTTATCGGTGCTTTTCCCTTTTTCGCTTTTACGAATTCGGGGATCAGCTCCATCGGACCCGGCCGATAAAGCGCGATCAGCGCGATGATGTCGTCCAACTTCTGAACATCGAACTGCCGCGAGAGGCTGGTCATGCCGCCTGATTCCATTTGGAACAGACCGATTGTTTCGCCCCGGTTGTAGAGTCCGAACGCGGCCGGATCATCGAGCGGAATGTTCTTGAGCGAAAACTCCGGCTCGCGCTGGCGGATGAGAACGACCGTGTCCTCTATCACGGTCAATGTCTTGAGCCCGAGGAAATCCATCTTTAGCAGACCGAGATCGTTGAGCGGATTCATCGGGTATTGGCTCACGATGTCGTTGCCCTTGACGTCCCGGCAGAGCGGGATGTAATCGGACAAATCACGATCGGCGATGACGACGCCGGCAGCGTGCACGCCGGCGTTGCGCGACAGGCCTTCGAGGATTTTGGCGTGATTCCAGAGCTGTTTCGTGGGCTCTTCGGTGGCGAGCGCGCGTTTTAAATCCGGATTCTTCTCCACCGCCGTGTCCAGCGTGATGTTGAGGTCGTTCGGTATCATCTTCGCGATGCGATCGGCATCGCGATAACTCATGCCCATAACGCGACCAACGTCGCGCACTACGCTTTTTGCTTTTAGTTTCCCGAACGTGATGATCTGTGCGACGCGGCGCTCGCCGTATTTCTGGCGAACGTATTCGAGAACTTCGCCACGACGCGCTTCGCAAAAATCGACATCGATATCGGGAGGCGAAACGCGATCGGGATTCAAAAAGCGTTCGAAGATGAGGCCGAATTGCAGCGGATCGATGTCGGTGATCCCGAGAACGTAGGCAACGAGCGAGCCGGCGGCCGAACCGCGTCCGGGGCCAACTGGAATTTTTCGCTCCTTGGCGAAGTGAATGAAATCCCAGACGATGAGAATGTAACTAACAAAACCGGTCTTCTCGAGGACGCCGATTTCGTAATCGAGTCGCTGGCGAACCTGACTGTCGCTCTTAGCGCGCTCGCCGTAACGTTCGGCCAGGCCTTTCTCGCACAGTTCCTCCAAGTGTTGTTCGCGCGTCTTGCCTTGAGGCGCCGGATACTCCGGGTATTTCGATTTGCCGAATTCGATCTCAAGATTGCAGCGTTCGCCAATCACCAGCGTGTTTGCGATTGCATCCGGAAAATCGCGGAACAGTTCCCGCATCTCGTCCGGTGATTTGAAATAAAGCTCCGGCCTGTAGCGCATCCGGCGCTCGTCCGACACCATCTTGCCGGTGCCGATGCACAGCATGACGTCATGGGCTTCGTGATCGCTCCGCCGCAGAAAATGCACGTCGTTGGCCGCAACCAAGCCAATGCCAAGGTCCTTCGCGATCCCCGGCAGCACGCAATTACATTGGCGCTGCTCTTCCATTCCGTGATCGTGCAACTCGATGAAAAAGTTCTCCGCGCCCAGGATGTCGCGATACTCGGCCGCGCTCTGCCTGGCATGCTCGAGCTTGTTCGCCTGAATGGCGGAGTTCACTTCACTGGCCAGACAACCGCTCAGCCCGATGAGACCGGCGGAATGTTGCGCCAAGAGTTCCTTATCGATCCTCGGGCGGTAATGAAAACCGTCGAGGTGCGCGGTGGAGAGTAGTTTAACGAGATTGCGATAACCGGTCTCGTTCTGCGCGAGCAGCGTAAAATGATAGGCCGATTCGCGCATCGAATTCGGGCGGTCCTTGTGCGAACGCGGCGCAATGTAGGCCTCGCAACCGATAATCGGTTTAATTCCCGCGCGCTTCGCTTCCTGATAGAATTCGATCGCGCCGAAGAGATTACCGTGGTCGGTCATGGCCACCGCCGGCATCTTGAACTCCAGCGCTTTTTTCATCAGCTCCTTCATCCGCACCGCGCCATCCAAGAGCGAGTATTCGGTATGGAGGTGGAGGTGAACGAAGGAATCGCGGGGCATTCGAGCTCATTATAAACTCGGCGAAAGCAACAACGTCAAATTCACGAGGCATTGTACTCTGTCATCCCGAATCCCGCCCCGGCGGGATGAGGGACCTCGCACAAATACTTTGGTCACGCTGGCGGTCGCGTGTGTCGCCACTGCGATTGTGGGGTCCCTCGCTTTGCTCGGGATGACCACGCTGGATATGCAAAAAAATCGTGATTGCATCCAGCGCGTTTGATTGTTAAGAGAGCGCGTGCCGCGATTAGCTTTCCGATTCCGATTGCAAAACGGTTCGTCGGCGCAAGTTTACCTCGCATGAAAAAACTCGAAGCGATCATCAAGCCATTCAAGCTCGAGGAAGTGAAGGAAGCCCTGGCCGAGCTGGGCATCGAGGGCATGACTGTGACCGAGGTGAAGGGATTCGGGCGCCAAAAGGGTCATACCGAAATCTATCGCGGCAGCGAATACACCGTCGATTTTCTGCCCAAGGTGAAAGTAGAAGTCGTGCTCGCGGATGAAATGGTGGACAAGGCCGTCACCGTGGTGGTGGCCGCGGCCAAGACCGGCAAGATCGGAGACGGAAAAGTTTTTGTGCTCCCAGTGGAACACGCGGTGCGAATCCGCACGGAAGAGATCGGCGAGAAAGCGGTGTGAGGCAGAAAGTTGATAGTTGAGGGCTGATAGTTGATGGACTGTCAGACTCGCTCGCAACTTTCAGGTTTTGCAGCAGCGACGCGATTCAAAGTTTCGATGATTAGACTTCTTCTTTCTATCAACTCTCAACCATCAACCATCAGCTAATCCCAATGTCCAAAGAAAAGACCGCATCCGACGTCAGCAAAATGATCAAGGACCACGAGGTGAAATTGATCGACTTCAAGTTCACTGACCTGCCCGGCACCTGGCAGCATTTCACGACGACCCTCACCGAATACAATGAGGAGATTTTCACGGAGGGGCTCGGTTTCGACGGCTCCAGCATTCGCGGCTGGAGAGTGATCAACGCGTCGGACATGCTCGTCATTCCCGATCCAACCAGCGCCTGGATCGACACTTTCAACGCGGAGCCGACACTTAGCCTCATCTGCACGATTGTCGATCCAATCACGCGTGAGCCGTACGACCGCGATCCCCGCGGCCTGGCCGAAAAAGCGGAAGCTTATCTGAAGAGCACGGGCATCGCCGACACTGCCTTCTTCGGACCGGAAGCGGAATTTTTCATTTTCGATGACGTGCGCTTCAGCTACTCCGCGAACTCATCATTCCATCTGGTCGACAGCGTGGAAGGACATTGGAACAGCGGGCGCGAGGAATTTCCCAACCTTGGTTACAAGATTCGTGCGAAAGAAGGCTACTTCCCGGTGCCGCCGATGGATGCTTTGCAGGACCTCCGCAACGAAATGTGCCTGGAATTGGAGAAAGCCGGGGTCGCCATCGAGCGTCAACATCACGAAGTCGCCACGGCCGGTCAGGCGGAAATCGACGTTCGTTTCGCGCCCCTTAAGCAGATGGGCGACTCGATGCAATATTACAAATACATCATCCGCAACGTAGCCAAGCGCCACAACAAATCGGTGACCTTCATGCCGAAGCCGCTCTTCGCCGACAACGGCTCGGGCATGCACACTCACATATCGCTTTGGAAAGAAGGCAAGCCATTGTTCGCGGGCAATGGTTACGCGGGCCTAAGCGAGATGGCGCTTTTTTTCATCGGCGGAATTTTGAAACACGCGCCCGCGCTCACGTGCATCACGAACCCGACCACGAACAGTTACAAGCGGCTCGTCCCCGGATTCGAAGCACCGGTCAATCTCGCCTACTCCGCGCGCAATCGTTCCGCTGCGATTCGTATTCCTACGTACTCCGCCAATCCGAAATCGAAACGAATTGAATTTCGCACCCCGGACGCGGCGGCCAATCCGTACATCGCGTTCTCCGCTTTGCTGCTCGCCGGCCTCGATGGAATCCAAAACCGCATCGACCCAGGCGATCCGCTCGACAAAAATCTTTACGAACTTCCGCCGGAAGAACTTGCGCAGGTCGCGAGCGTGCCGGATTCCCTCCGCGGCGCAATCGAAGCGCTGCAGGCCGATCATTCCTTCCTGCTCAAAGGCGACGTCTTTAACGCCGACTTCGTAGCGAATTGGATCGACATGAAACAAAAAGAATACGACGCACTGCGTCTGCGACCTCACCCATATGAGTTCACTATGTACTATGACGTTTAATCGCGAATATCGCGGCCGCACTTGTCACGCCGTAGCCGCGGCGAAGGCGGATCCGTACGGATTCTCGATGTACTACGACGTGTAAACGCCCATACCAATCTTGGCTGCCCCAACGATTAAAACACTTCAACCGCCGGCCGCTCGTAGCCGCCATTCGATCCCGTTTTGGTTATGTCTGTAAGGTTCGCTTCCCTGCTCATCACATCCCTTGCGTTCTGCGGTTCGATTTACGCGCAAGATGCGGGCATGCCCTTTGGCCCCATTGGTGACGCAGACGTCGAACGCCTCGCTGAATTCGCCAAGAAATCAGGCTTCGATCTAAAGCGGGAAATTGATCAAGTCTACAACAAGGATGAAGAGGCGCTGGCGCGTCTTTTCCGTTTCTCCCTTTCCTTTAAAACGTTAGATCGCGATGCCCGAACATATGGACAAATCGTCTACAGCAGCTTGCTCAATCTAGGTGAAATGATCAGTGAGGAGGCATACGTGAAAGTCCTCGATCGCCAATCTGCCGAAGTTCAGCAGCGCGTCCGCGATTACTTTTACTATCCCTTGTTGATCGTGGCGAAAGAGCGTCGCAAAGAGAGGGAGGAGGAAACGCGAAAAAACCATCCCGCGCTCTTTCCAAGAACTTTTCAGTTTGGACGCGGCGATCCCGTGTTCGCCAAAGAAACCGAGCAATTGAAATAACCGACGACCGAACGGCAAGCTTAGCTTCATTCCTGCCGGCCGCGGTCCCTCGTGGTTGATTCGCGTCCGATGCCGTGAGGGATTACTGTAATAAACATCGTGTCCGACCCCGCAAAACCGCTAGCGAGCCTCTCGGTTCCGAAACCGTACCGCATGGCCCGTTCTGAGAACCAGAAACAGCGTTCGAAGATGAACCAACAGCCGGAACCGCCTGCAATACCGTCCTCGCCGGATCTTCTGCCGGCCCGCGTTACGTCGGTAATTCCTCGCCGGCAAAGAATGAAAAAATCGGGCCATCCGCACAAGTCCTAGAAAAATATTTCCATCCGTTGATCCGGCGCGCTGATTCGCAAGTTGATCGAACGCGCTCACAGAATCTGTGAAGAGCAATCGCTGCTGGTTCCCGCATCTCCTCGAATAGCTTCCTTGTCACTCTCCGGTCCGGCCAAAGATGGCGTTGGCTTGCAAAAGGGTCCCGTCGCGCGCATGAACGATGCTTGAAATGCCGCACAATTTGAATCCGCGTGCCGTTAAAAAATCGTTTAGCTCCCAAAACAACCATGCACCGGTGTAGAGAGGCTCGAAGAAAGCCTCTGTGTAAATAACGCGAATACGATCGAGGACGGATTCGCCGGCGGTGAGCACAGATCGTTCGCCTCCCTGGAGGTCCAACTTAAGCAAATCAATCCGGTCCAATCGTTGCTCGCTCATCACTTTAGGCAACGTGAGCGTGCGCACAGTTACCGTGCGCGCCACGCTCAGATCCCAGCCAAACCATTCGCTGTTGCGATTGTCGATTTTAAGCAGAGAGCTGGAGGCGTCCGAGCGGTTGATCTCAAATTGCGCTTCACCATCCGCATCGGACAGCGCAGCCTCGACAACCGAAAACTCCGAATGCCCCTCGAATCGATATCGAAGTTTCTCGGCCAGCTCCGGAATTGGCTCGACCAGAACCACGCGCGACGGCTTATGCAGTTTTAGCAAAGCATCGGTGAACAGGCCGCCATGCGCACCAGCGTCGATCACCGTGCGATATTCGATCTGCGGCAAGTCGCGCAGTGACCGCGCCGCGCGGCGATAACGTCGATCAACCAACGACCGCACTCCGCGCGCAAAACGCCAGAGCGGCCCGGATTGGATCGAATTCCCGTGAGACTTCATGCCGAAAGACTTCTGCACCATGAATTACCTTGCAACTTGCGATGCAAGGCAGATGTTTTACTCCACTTATGAGCCTCATCGCCAGCTTCATGAATTTAGCCGGGCCCGATTTGATCGTCATTCTGCTTATTGTTCTCGTGCTCTTCGGGGCGAAGAAATTGCCCGAGCTCGCGCGCGGCATGGGCCAGGCCGTGAAGGAATTCCAAAAAGCAAAGGACGAGTTCAGCGACGAGTTGCACAAGGCCGGTCAAGCGGAAGCCAAGCCCGCCACGCCCGCGCAATCGGTTCCTCAAAATCCGCCGTCGCCTGCGGCCGTCGAGACGCGGCCCGATCCGAATCAGACTACTTCTCCCGGCGATCAAACCAAGCCCGTCTGAAGACCCAGAATTAACAGGATCGTTAACCCAGGAAATCCTGTAAATCCTGTCTAGATTATCCGGCCAAACACTCTCGCCGTTTGACCCCTCGTGCAGTTTGCGACACAATCGCGCTTCCGTTATGTCCGAGGCCGATCTACGCAGCCGCATCAAGCAAATGCTGGTGAAAAACCTGATGCTGCAAACTACACCCGAAGAAATCGCGGATGATCTCCCATTGTTTGGCCCGAATGGACTTGGTCTCGATTCGATCGATGCGCTCGAGCTCGTCGTGAGCATGGAAAAAACTTTTGGCGTGGGCGTTCCGAATTCGGAGGTGGCAGGTAAGGCTTTAAAGACCGTCAACACGATCCACGATTACATTCTCGAAAAGCAGGGCGGCACCGCGCCGGTGTAATTTCTTGGAGGGGTCGCTGGAAATGTTTAACAAGGAGCGCCGGTCTCCAGACCGCCGTCTAATTATTCGGCGGCTTGGAAGCCGCCGCTCCTTGGCCTTTACGCGACGTCGGGCGCGTTGATTGCGTCGATCAACTGACGGAACCGGCCGAAGTTGCGCCGGTACGGGGTGAAAATCAGCCGCGGCAGTTCCCAATTCTCGGGCTCGTTCTTTTCCTGACGCAGTGCCGAACCCTGCACGATCGCACCCGTCCGAACAATGTCTGAAAATTTCTTGTTAAGATCGACAACCGCTTCATCGGGCAATCGCCGGCAAAGACGGATAACGTACTCTTCGCCGACCCAACGGGCCGAATGATACACTGTATAAAACCGGCGAATTTCAGACACTGCTTCTTCGACGTCGCGGACAATGCGAAAGAAAGCGAAATCATCGGCCGAAATGAGGCCGAGCTTAAGGAGGTGCTCATCTAAAAACTTCATCCACTCCTCCCAATAGGTTCCGTCCGGCCGATCCAGCAGGACCACAGGAATAATACGCGTCTTGCCTGTTTGCATGAGCGTAAGCACCTCAAACGTTTCGTCGAGCGTCCCGAAGCCACCGGGGAAAAGCGCGAAGGCATGCGTTTCCTTCACGAAGTTGAGCTTGCGGGTGAAAAAATAATTAAAGTTAATGAGTTTGGGATCGCCATCGATCACAGCATTGGGCCTTTGCTCGAACGGAAGCCGGATATTGAGACCGAAG
>JBEEGY010000168.1:0-4115 GCA_041167145.1 Verrucomicrobiota bacterium | reverse complement strand
ACGGGACGTTTACGTCGTATGGCGTTTTTCACATTCACGACGAGGACCTTCGCATCGAGGTGAAAGGGAAGTGGAGCGTCAAAGACGGAGTCCTCATCGAGGAACTTACTAGCTCAAGCCATGCACAGATGGCTCCTGTTGGGTTGGTCACACACGACAAGCTGCTTGTGGTCACGGACAAAGAGTACCGTTTTCGAACCCAGCAGGAAGCGGAGCATACTTACGTTCGCAAATGAAGTCTAACCATGCGCTGCAGCGAAAGGCTGCCTGGCAGAAAAGCAGTTGAGTGGTTGAGTCGTTGAGCTGTTGAGCTGAAAAATCTAGTGCGCGGTAGGCGTCGCTGATCTTATTGGTTCGATCGCTTCCCGCTTTCTCACCTTGGCTTCTCAGGTCATGCAATCTATGTCGACCTTGTGGGGCTGATAGCTTCCCATGGGAAGCGAACGGCTTCCCGCACAGAATTCGTTTTGAACCGGCCACCACTTAGATCTTCGGAGATACCGACGTGCGATCGAGAGTTACACTGAAAGGTCAGTGACCGATTACGCGAAGCGAGGGTTCGTTGATCAAGGCGCCCGGCGTCGTTTGCCGCCCGGTTTCGTCGATTTCACGGCGATCAATGATTCGAACTGGCGAAAACGTGGTCGTGCCGACGCGTCGCAATTGGACACGCTGTGGGATGAGCGAACCGGTGACGAAAACTGTTACCTCTTTAACTTTTTCGTCACGCGCCGGGGTCTGGGTGACCGGCGGGCCGGCGAACAAGGTTCCCTGAAACAGGGTGGCGGCAATGAGAGTTGCAATCGCTGGAGCCATCAACGTTTTCACGAGTGAAATGTACGGCCGCGAGAGCGTTGTGTAAAATCGCCGGGAACGCGGGAGAAATTGGCCACAGTAAGAGAGGCAGTGGATGATTTTGCCACTGCCTCTCCACAGATTTCTGACGATCGTTTAAAACTTCTTCGTGAGGCGCGCGTAAATGAATTGGCCGGTGGAATCGTAAGTGAATCCAGGATAACCAACCGCGTTTCCACCTTCGCCAGATGCAAATGGCGGATCGTCATCGAACACATTGTTACATCCGACCGTGATCACTGTGCCCCTGAGCAGGCGCGTCCCGAAGGAATCGCTCATAGGCACGGCGGTTTCCACCGCCCCGCCCCCTTTGCCGTTCTTGGACGGCTCCTTGGAATAGCCGGCCACAGGTTTTTCCTCAACCGGAATGAGCGCGGTGAAATCGTAGGAAGCCTGTAGATCGAGTCTAATGGTTGAATCGACCGAGCGAGGCAGAAGATCCGGGTCGAGTTCGTCGAAGCCGTCGTTGTAGCGGACGGTCACGACCAAATCGAAGCCTTTCCAGGCCCAGTCGAGTTGAGTATGACCCCTCCATTCATAAAAACCTTCATTGGAAGCGCCTGGATTAGTCGTGAAGCCCACCAGGTTGCCTCCGCCCAGACCCAGACCGAAAGCTGTCTCTCCCTCCGCGAAGCGAAAGTCATACAAATAGGTCACTTCCGTTAACCAGGTGAGCGTGCCCCACGGTATTTGGCGCTGGTAGAGAAGCGTGAAATCAATCCCGTCTGCCGATTGCGAACCGAGATTCCGATTTTGCGTGATGATGCGAGTAATGCCTCCGCCGGCATCGCGCTCGACCGCCTCTCCCGGAAGCAATGTTCCTGCGAGCTCGCGCGCCAGCACTTTATCGGCCGGGTCGGACCCAATAAAGCCGTCGCGCTCGATTCCCCAGAAATCAACTGAGAAGGTCAAACCAGGGAGATACTTCGGCGTGTAAACAACACCGGCACTGTACGAACTGGAATCTTCCGGCTTAAGATTGGGATTACTGAGAACGAGAACATTCGTCTCCGGTTCGAACGCGCCGCCGTTCATAGGATCGTGCGAAAGCTTGAGGCCGGAGATGGGCGCGGCATACAGCTCCTCGAGGCTCGGCTCGCGAAACCCTTCGCCCCAGGTCGCGCGCAAAGTGAGTTGCCCGTCGAACGGTTGCCAGCGGATGCCCACCTTGGGCACAGCCACATTGGTATCGTTGTTGCGGAATTCTTCGTATCGGCCGGACGCCACAATGTTAAGGGAATGGAAACCGGGGATCGCGTTCTTGGAGCTAAATATGGGAAAGTCGGCCTCGGCGTAGAACGCAAAAGACTTTCGTCCGCCATTAGCAGCGGGAACTGGCGAGTTGCCCGCGATATCTCCGGCGAGATTGAGCGGATCCGGGGTTTCCTTGAGCGATTCGCGCCGGAACTGACCACCGAGCGCGAAACCAATGCCACCGGCCGGCAATTCGAAAAGCGAGGTGGTATATATACTGGCGTCCAGGGTCCAGAGTTTGGAGACGTCCTCATCCTTTGGGTGGACGGTGGCAAAGGCCAGTGTCGGCGCGTTGGATGGGATTGGAACGTGATAATCCCCGAAAGGATTGTACGCGGTCATGGTACCAATATATTCAGAGGACGCGGGATTAAAGATCGGATCAGCCTGATTTAGGATCCGATTGAATCTTGAGATAGATACTTGGGTTCCAGTCTGGACATTTCTAACCTGGCTGTAGCGAAAACCAGTGTCGTATCCCCAATTGCCATCGAATAGTTTGTCGCCTTTGACGCCGAGCGTAGTGAACCACGCGTCGGTTTCGTTATCGAACACGCGGCTTCCAAAGTCGGCCAGACGGGCCCGGCTGCCGCCGGAAATGATTTGATTGAAAGGATTAAAGGGATTGAACGCCCCCGGTGTTACGCCAGTCTCGGCGTAAGTCGGGCCGCCGAACGGCGTGGTGCCGGCCGGGTTCGCGACGCGCGGTGGAATCGCCAGAGTGACCTGGCCTGCTGTTTGGAACGATCCCGTAGGTGGAGGCGCTGCCTCATTGTGTGTCTGGACGTTTTGATACATCCCATCGCCGTAAAGGACCATTTGGTCTTCAAAGAACTTGTGCTCGAAATGGGTGTAGCCGCCATAGCGCTCCGAGGAGGGAAATGAAAGCGCGAACTGATTGAAGTTGTAACCAGGGAGTAAACTGCCCCTGACGCGCGAACTATTGTAGATATAGGCGCTGGCCGGGGCCGAGCCGTTCGTCAAATCTGGCGGCGTGCCGAATTGGGTACCACTGCCGCTGGGGATAACCATACCTCCGGCTTCGAGAACGGCGGCGTTGCTGAGCTGAAGATTATAAGGGCTTGTGTTCGAGCTCAGAAACGGTGGCACCGCCGAATAACTGCGGTCCCGGTTGGCGATGGAGTTGCGATGGTAGAAATTTAGAACGCCTGCAATCTCGGTGGTTTTGTTGCCCACGCCAAAGACCAACGAGCTGATGAACTCGCCCGAGTCTTTGTCGGTGGTGTTGCCGTATTGCACGCTGGCTTCCGCACCATTGTAATAGTGACGCATCTTGAGATTCACCACCCCGGCGACCGCATCGGCCCCGTAGGTGGTGGAGGCGCCGTCTTTTAGAATTTCGATGCTCTCAATCGCGGCCTGCGGAATCGAATTCAAATCGACGAACATCGCATTGATAGAGCCAGGGTTGTTGCCCGTCGGGTACGGCGCAACTCGACGGCCATCCACGAGAATGAGAGTCGCTCGGGAATCGAAACCGCGCAGCGCTATCGTCGCCGCGCCTACCGCCGTGTTGGAGCCATTCTCGTTGTTCGAAATCGGAACACCATTGGCGTTGGCCATCGGCAAATCGCGAAGAAATTGCTCGGTGGTGGTATCACCCGATTTATTGATCGTGTCGCGGGTAAGGGTTAGGACCGGGTTCGGCCCAACTTCTTCCGCCGTCGGGATATTCGAACCGGTCACGATGACGCGTTTGGTCGTAGGTGTCGTGTCACTGGCCGCGGCGAGGTTTCCATTTTCATCCCGGACTTCTTCCCTCGCTCCGCCAGCTCCGGTCACCGCCTCCTGCGCGACCGCGCTCGCCACCATGATCAAGGTTATTGCCACGCCGGCTACGAGACTTGCGTGGTAGGATTTAAAAGTAGTATGGGCTGTTTTAAGCATAAGGAGTTTTCGGTTTAGCAACCGAATAGGAAAAAATTCGGAAACGTTCAAGACCTTTTTCGATTCTTTCCTGGAGACCTGTTAGTGCTTAAATCGGC
>JBEEGY010000167.1:0-8644 GCA_041167145.1 Verrucomicrobiota bacterium | reverse complement strand
GGGCCACATCGCCGATTTGGAGGACGACTTGGAGAGCACGAAAGAAAGTCTACAGGTCGCGACCGAGGACAAGGAGACCGCGCAGGAGGAACTTCAAGCCACTAACGAGGAGTTGCTCGCCGGGAATGAAGAACTGCAAAGCAGCAACGAAGAACTCGAATCGGTAAATGAAGAGCTGACTACGCTCAACGCTGAGTATCAGCAAAAGATTGCCGAGCTGATCGTGTCGAACAACGACCTCGAAAACTTTCTGCGCACGTCGGACATGGCCGCGATCTTCCTCGATGAAACCTTGCGCCTGCGCCGGTTCACGCCTGCGGTAACTCACGAGATTCCCCTCCAGCAGCACGACCTCGGTCGGCTGCTCACGGAGTTCGCGCATCCGCTCGTTCAGGCGATCGCTGAGGATGCACCCGCCGTCGCCGCAGGTGGCAAGGCAATCATGAAAACCTTCGAGACACGTCCCGGTGTCTGGCATCTCGTGCGCATCACGCCCTATCGCCGCGAAGGCGCAAGTGATCGCGGCCTCGTCGTCACCATCCTCGATGTCAGCGCACTGCAGCGGACGGAAAAAGCTTCGGAAGAATCCAAACTTTCCGTCAAGTGAAACCCAGGGGCGCATGAGAATTGCTCTCGTCTGGCCCGTGCGTCTTCTTCTCCTGGAGCTCACCTTGGGCTTGGCCGTCGCTGCTCGGTTTGGGAGCGGCTTAATTGAAGCAGGCGCAAACTGAAATCAGGTTCAGATGAAGGCCACTGCGTTGAAATTCACCCCCCATGCGACTCTGCGCCACAGCGCCGAGCAACGCCTGCGCGCCATGCCACCCGTCGCCAGGCCTCCGACTGTAAAAAATTTGCGATCCGCCGTAGAGGAATTGTACGTTTACGATGCCGAGCTCCAAATTCAAAACGAAGAGTTGCTGGCCAGCCGCTCGCAGGTCGAAGAATCGCAGAAGAAATATTTCCGCCACTTCGATCTGGCGCCCGTAGGCCTGATTCGGCTGAACCGTGCCGGTCTGATTGTCGATGCCAACGTCCTCGGGGCACAGATGCTCGACGTGAATCGCGCGCTGCTTCACAGCGGCCCGCGCCTCTTCCTCACCCATGTCGCGACGGACTTTGTCACCATCTTCCGACAGCATCTCGAATCGGCGCGCTCCTCGGGCAAAATGGAAATGTGCGAGCTGCTACTCCGTGGTGCCACCGGCCACGAGACTTTCGTGCGCATGCAAAGCGTGGTCAGCCGCAGCGAAACGGATCAGCCGGAATTCTATGTCACGCTCACTGACCTCACAGAACACCGCGAGGTCGAGCGAAGGCTCGAACTACAAAAGATCCTCGCCGAAGCCGCCGTGGCCTCCAAAGAACTTTTCTTCGCAACGCTTTCGCATGAGCTGCGCACTCCGCTCACGCCGCTGGTTGCACTCCTTGAAGACCTCGCCGCAAACGGGCAACGCTCGGCCGAAGATCTGGCCGCATTCGCGATCATGCGCCGTAATCTCGATTTGGAGACCCATCTCATCGATGACCTCCTCGACGTCACCCGCATAACCAGCGGCAAGCTTCAGCTGCGTCGCGAAGCGATCGATGTGCACCTGTGTCTTAGGGAAGCGATCGGAATCTGCCAGGCGGAGATCAACGGCAAAGGACTCCAGCTCGCGATCAATCTTAATGCCCCGCGCCATCTCGTGAACGGGGACTCCAGCCGGCTCCAGCAAGTTTTCTGGAACCTGATCAAGAACGCTGTCAAATTCACACCGTGGGGCGAGCGGATCGCCATCGAAACGCGCTGCGACGAGGCCTACCATCTGACAGTCGAATTTCGCGACATGGGCGTCGGGATCGACTCGTGGCCGCTGGGGCACATCTTCGATCCTTTCTTTCAAGTTCAGCTCTCGGTTAAGCAACGCGGCGCGGGCCTCGGGCTCGGACTGGCCATTTGCAAGGCGATTACAGAAGCGCACGGGGGCACACTCACCGCCGCCAGCGCCGGGCTGGGCAAAGGCGCGACTTTTCGCGTTGAACTGCCAACCGTCGCCGAGTCCCACGCGAATGTGAACGGAGTAACCGCCGCCGCCGCAACTCCGGCGCGGCGCGAAGACCTGCGGTTGCTTCTTGTAGAGGATCATGACGACACTCGCGAAGTTCTCGCACGGTTGCTAAGTCGGCGAGGGTACGATGTCGAGGCAGCCCGGAACGCCCAGGAGGCGCGCGCGCTCTCCAGCGGAATGACGTTCGATCTGCTCGTCAGTGACATTGCACTGCCGGATGCCACGGGTTGCGAGTTGCTCACAGAGCTGAACGCCAAATATGGACTGCGCGGCATTGCGATGAGCGGCTTCGGTTCGGACGCCGATCTGGCGCACAGCAAGGAAGCCGGTTTTCTCGAACACTTGATTAAGCCGATCGACGCGACAGCGTTGGACGCCGCGATCCAGCGACTGGTCGCTCGCTTCTAACGAGCCGCGCGCCGCCCAGGCCGAGCGCGATCTGTTGTGGCTTCGATTAGGTTAGGGATATCGCTGGACCGTGGTATATTGCAGTCCGTACGATTGATCTGGACGCAATTCATGCGGCGCCGGCTAACACGATGAATCTATCTTACGCACATAAACTCTCGGTTGCGGTGGCGGTCAATAATCCCTCATGAAGAAGGAATTTTTTGTCTGTGATGGTTGCGGCACAAGAACGCGGCTTAACAGCGCGGAGCGCCATTGGTGCAGTGTGTGTAACCAGGGTGCACCGGTGGAAATGAGACACGTAAGAGACAAAAAACCGCTAATTCCCAACACCCTCGCACCGCTGGTTTCACCGATACGCGCGCCGCTGAAAGTGCGCCGGTTTTCCCCTGACGGACAGATCCTGGTCGGTATTCGCCCCTCACCGACCGTCGCGCCGTTCCGGTTTACGCATTCAGCAATCATCGAAAAACGCAGCTAAGCCGCAGGCTAATCATAGGAAGTCTGAAGGGCCCGATGTTGCAACACCGCGACCGACAGGGTCCTCCGGCTACGGCTTCTTTCAGATCTTCCGCATGTCGGGCCAGGATACTCGGTCGCCATGCCGATAAACCGCGCGACGTCGCCAAGACGTCACCGTCAAAGCTGTAGACGTCGCCCTCTGGGCGATGCGACACACGCCCAGCCCTGCATCTCAGCATTGCGCTAAGCCGGGCGAAGCGGCTACAATCATTGGCCCCGAGTAGACGCTCGTTCCCCCGTGCAACCCAACGAAGATTACGTGCTGAAAGTCCTGCAAGACGCGGGCCTCGTTACGTGCAGGCAGATTGATAGCGCTCGCTCACGTTTAAACGGCGCCAATAACGTTGTCGATTTTCTGGTGAAGGGCGGCGTCGTTTCAGAAACGGATGTTTTGTGCGCGCTCGCGGGACAGGCGCATATGGGTTGGATCGACATCTCTACGCGAGTGATTCCGCCGGAAGTCATTAAACAAATTCGCGGCGAAGACGCGCATCGTTTCAAAGTGATTCCCGTTGGGTTTGGCGAAGCCGGCTTGATCGTGGCGGTGTGCGATCCGCTCGATATCGACACAATCGACAGCTTGAGTTTTCTTCTTCAACGCGAGCTCGAGCTGGTTTGCACCAGTCCGGCAAAAATTCGCGAGGCGCTCATCAAGTATTACGGCACGGCTGATGAAGCCGCCGACATCCTGCAACAGAAACTGGGCGAAGATGTCGATCTTGGCCTGGAGACCGGTGACGTCGCGGCAATCGCCGAGAACAACGAAGCAGATGCGCCCATTATTCGCATGGTCTCGATGTTGTTGATTGAGGCTCATCGCGCCGGCGCGAGCGACATTCATCTCGAACCGCTCGACAAAAAATTTCGCGTTCGTTTTCGCATCGATGGTGTGCTTCAGGAAATGCAGGCGCCGCCAAAACGTCTTCAATCCGCCATCGTCAGCCGCATCAAAATCATGACCGGCTCGATGAGCATCGCGGAAAAGCGCTTGCCCCAGGACGGGCGCATTCAGGTAAGAATCAAAAAGAAACCTGTCGATCTTCGCGTCTCCACCATTCCAACAAACCACGGCGAGAGCGTCGTCATGCGCGTGCTCGACAAATCAACCCTTCTGCTCGGTTTGCCCGAGCTTGGGTTTTTCACCGACGACCAGGAAACGTTCGAACGCTTGCTTCAACTCCCGGATGGAATCCTTCTCGTTACCGGGCCGACCGGTTCGGGAAAAACCAGCACACTCTACGGATGTCTGAATTACATCAATAAGCCCGACCGCAAGATCATCACCGTAGAAGACCCGATCGAATATCAGATGAACGGCATCAACCAGGTGCAGGTGAATCCGGAAATCGGCATGACGTTTCCGGCCGCGCTGCGTTCCATTTTGCGGCAAGCGCCCAACATCATTATGATCGGCGAAATTCGCGATCTGGAAACGGCGTCAATCGCGACGAACGCGAGTCTCACCGGTCATCTTGTTTTCAGCACGCTCCACACAAACGATGCCCCGTCCGCAGTCGCGCGGTTGATTGACATCGGCGTGCAACCGTTTCTCGTTGCGTCATCCGTGCGCGCGATCATGGCGCAACGACTCGTACGGCGGCTTTGCCCAAACTGTAAACAGCTCGGTGAATTGAGCGAAACCGATTTGCGCGCCCTGCGCATTGAACGTGATCAGCTTTGTGAAGCTCAAGTGACCAAGCCGATCGGTTGCGAGCAATGCCGGCAGACCGGCTACAAAGGGCGCATCGGCATTTTTGAGATTTTCATCATCGACGACGAAGTGCGCCACATGATTAACAAACAGCAGTCGACGTTGCTTCTCCGCCAGCGCGCCCGCGAACTCGGCATGCGCACCCTGCGCGAAGATGGCGTGCGCAAGGTTTTGGCCGGTCTCACTTCCGCGGAGGAAGTCATTTCAACCACTCTCGGGGACGTTAGTTAGCCGATGTCGATCTTACTATGAACCACAAACAGGTCGCTGAGATCTTCATCGAGCAGAAAGTGCTGCAGCCTTCGCAGGCGGACGACGTTTTGAACGAGGCGACCATGAATGGAAAGAGCATCGCCCAAGCCATGGTCGACGGTGGATTTGTGGACGAACGCGGCTTTTATCAAACTATTGCCGGCGCGCTCGGCACTGAATATGTCGATCTTGGTGGCAAAGAAATTTTGCCCGCGATTTTGAAATTAATTCCAAGCGGACTCGCGCGCCTTCATTGCGCCCTTCCCATTGAAATGAGCGGAAAGACGCTGCGCATCGCACTGGTCGACCCGCTCGACCCGCGTGCGGCCGAAGATCTCCGATTTGCGCTGGGTAAAGATGTCGATGTCGTCGTCGCCCCGGCCGAACAAATCGAGGAGCGCATCAAACAGCATTACGGCACGGACACTTCGAGCATGGAGGATATTCTCAAGCAACTGGGCGATGCGGGTGAGCTGTTGCAAATTCGCGGCGAAGATGGAACGGCGGCGGCCGAAGCGGAAGCGAATGCAACGCCAATTATTCGCTTTGTCGATCTTATCTTGTATCAGGCGATCCAGGACCGCGCCAGCGACATTCATTTCGAGCCGTTTGAAAACGAATTTAAGATTCGTTATCGCGTGGACGGCGCGCTCTACGAAATGTCTCCGCCGCCGCGTCATCTCGCTCTACCGGTAATCTCGCGCGTCAAAGTAATGGCGAATATGAACATCGCCGAGCGTCGCCTGCCGCAGGACGGTCGCATTCAAAAGAATATCGCGGGACGTAGTGTCGATCTTCGCGTTTCAACATTGCCGACCCAATTTGGGGAGAGCGTCGTCCTGCGCGTGCTCGATCGCGCGACCGTGAACCTCGATCTCGAGATGCTCGGCATGCCCGATTACATCCACCAATGCATTCTCGAGATCATAAATCGACCGAACGGAATTTTCATCGCGACCGGTCCCACCGGTTCCGGAAAAACGACGACGCTCTACTCCTGTCTGCGCAAGATCAACACGATCGATTCCAAGTTGCTTACCGCGGAAGAGCCGGTCGAATACGACCTCGAAGGCATCGTGCAGGTACCGGTGAACGAAAACATCGGGCTAACTTTTGCGCGCGCGCTGCGCTCGTTTCTGCGGCAGGACCCCGATCGCATCATGGTGGGCGAAACTCGCGATTTGGAAACAGCGCAAATCGCAATCCAGGCCGCGCTTACTGGACATCTTGTTTTCACCACGTTGCATACCAATGATGCGCCCGGCGCGGTTACGCGTTTGATCGATATGGGCATCGAGCCATTTCTGATTTCGTCGACGCTCGAAGCAGTGCTCGGCCAGCGCTTGCTGCGCAGTATTTGTCCGAGCTGCCGCACTACTTATCAGCCAAGCGACGATCTATTGGCGCGGTTCGAAATTTCGCGGCGCGACATCGGCAGCAAGAATTTTTATTACGGCAAAGGCTGCGAGACGTGCAATCAAACCGGCTACAAAGGCCGTAAGGGCATCTACGAACTAATGAAACTGACGGACCCGCTCCGCGAGTTGATCAACGAACGGGCGCCCACGGTCGCTTTGAAACAAAAAGCGATTGAGCTCGGCATGGTAACGCTTCGACAAGACGGCTTGCGCAGCATTTTCGCCGGCGACACGACGATCGAGGAAGTTTTGAAATATACGTGAACCACAAATGAACACAGATTTTCACAGGTAGAGAAACAGACTTGTTTAAATCGATGTTTCGTCTGCGCAAATCTGTGGCCTAGCTTATGCCGCGTTATTCTTACGTCGCTCTCGATTCGCGCGGCCAGGAATCAAGCGGCTCGATCGAGGCCGCCAACAACAACGAAGCCATCGGTCAACTCCGACAGGCGGGATATTTTCCGACCAGCGTCTATCAAGAGAGCAAAGGCGGCCCGAAAGGGAAAATTTCGCGAAGATCGACAACTGCGCCGCGGACCGAGCGCAAAAGTTTGGCGGGCAAAGAAATCGCTTTGTTTCAGCGCAAAAAAATTAGGCCAAAGATACTGATGATCTTCACCCGGCAGTTGGCGACGCTAATCGATTCGGGCTTGCCGCTTTTGCGCGGACTCAACGTTCTCGCCAAGCAGGAGCGCGACGCCGTTCTCAAAAAGACAATCGGGAAGCTGGCCGATTCTGTCCAGAGTGGTGAAACATTTTCGACAGGGCTGGCTCAGCATCCGGCCATCTTCAACGATCTTTACGTCAACATGGTGAAAGCCGGCGAGCTCGGCGGTGTGCTCGAGCTCGTGCTCGGACGGCTCGCCGAATTTCAGGAGAAAGCGGTCAAAATAAAAAACAAAGTCGCGGTCGCGATGGTTTATCCAATCATTGTCATGTTTCTGGCGGTCGCGATCATGGCGTTCCTGCTCGTCTTCATCGTGCCCAAGTTCGAAGCGATCTTTCACGACATGCTCGGCGATAAACCGCTCCCGGCCATTACGCTCTTCGTCATCGGTATCAGTCGATTCGCGCAAAATCACTGGCTCGTGTTGCTCGGCGCCATCTTCGTCCTGTTTTCCGGATACAAATTTGCCGCGCGTACTAGCGCAGGAAGATCGATAATCGACCGGTTCAAACTTCGGTTGCCGCTTTTCGGAAATCTCATTCGCAAAACCGCGGTTTCGCGGTTTTCGCGCACGCTCGGAACGCTTGTCACCAGCGGGGTTCCCATTCTGCAAGCGCTCAACATTACGCGCGAAACCGCCGGCAACACCGTCATCGCCAACGCTATCTCCCAGGTGCACGACAGCGTGAAGGAAGGCGAATCAATTGTGCAGCCCCTTGAAGCGAGCGGCGCGTTTCCACCCATGGTTATCAGCATGATCGATGTTGGCGAAGAGACCGGTCAGCTTCCCGAAATGCTTCTCAAGATCGCCGAGGTTTACGACGACGAAGTGGATAACTCGGTGGCCGGGCTCACCGTCGCGCTCGAGCCGATCATGATCATCATTCTCGCCGTAGTCGTAATGACCATCGTGATCGCGTTGTTTATGCCGCTTATTAGCATCATCAGCGGCTTGCAACAACAGAGCTGACTCGTGCGTCGCCAAAGAACGATATCGATCTTGCGCCAAAGTTGTAGAGGCGGCCGTGCGGGCTGCAATTACTTTCAGTACGCAGGCAACACGCCTGCTACTACAGTCGCTTTCACTCTCATCGAACTCATCATCGTCATCTCGATCATCATCGTGCTGGCCAGCTTGATCCTCGCCACTTCCGGCTACGTCGCGAAAAAAGGCCGACGCTCACGCGCCGACGCCGAGATCGCGGCCATGTCGGCGGCACTGGAAAGTTACAAAGCAGATAATGGAATTTATCCGCGAAGTTCTGAGACAGACTCGCTAGATCCGACTTCGACAAATCCAACCTCGTATCAGGCCGCAAGCCTGAAGCTGTACGAATTCCTAAGTGGTGACTCGAACGATGATCGCACAACTGACACAAAATCTTATTTCGCTTTCAAACCCAATCAGTTGAATCCAAGTGATGCGACAAAAAGCGTTACATCTTTACGTGATCCGTTTGGACATCCTTACGGTTATTCAACAATGAAGGCGTCTGATCCAATGAAGAATGGATTCAATCCCACTTTTGATCTTTGGAGTGCCGCTGACGACACTGCGGGCAGTCAGAATAAGTGGATCAAGAACTGGTGATAAGTAGGGGCGCGATTGATCTCA
>JBEEGY010000166.1:0-2711 GCA_041167145.1 Verrucomicrobiota bacterium | reverse complement strand
AAGAGGTCGCGCGGATGCTCGGCGGCAGAGGCGAATCGGCGCTGCGATTGGCCGCCAGCTTGTTAGCCAGGACTGATTGACCTCAATCGCTCAGGGGCCATTCGGTAAACCGCCCTTACGAAGATCGACAATTGACTTTCCGCGGTCAGCGCCCGGGGCTACAAAAAAGAAATCGTGCTCAATTATATCTGGCTGGCACTGGTCGTTTGCGCGGTCGTCATCGGCGGCTGGAACGACAAGTTGAAAGATGTGACCGGTGGCGCACTCGACGGCGCGAAGACCGCAGTCACGATTGCGCTCGGCCTCATTGGGATCATGGCGCTTTGGCTCGGAGTGATGCGCTTGGCCGAACGCGCCGGAGTGGTGCAACGGATTGCCCACGCTCTGCGTCCCCTTATGCAGCGACTTTTCCCCGATGTGCCGCCAAATCATCCCGCCATGGGATCGATGTTGATGAACATGGCGGCGAACATGCTCGGACTGGGCAACGCGGCCACACCGCTCGGTTTGCGGGCGATGCGCGACCTGGAGACGCTCAACCCGACTCCAGGCATTGCGACCAATGCGATGTGCACCTTCCTCGCCATTAACACGAGCTCGGTGCAATTGATTCCAACGACGGCCATCGCGATTCTCGCCGCCTCCGGGTCGACCAGGCCAACAGCGATCGTGGGCACTGCGTTTATGGCCACGTTGTGCGCGGCGACCGTCGCAATTGTTTCCGCAAAGTTTTTTGAACGCCTGGCGATTTTCCAGCCGAGACACGACCAGATTTTCGATGAGTCGCCCCACCGATCCAAACGGCAAGGATCGACCACGCCATTGCCGGATGAAATGCCGATCGTGGACGAACCGCCGCGTCGCTTGTCCGCGCTCGGTTTGATCGCGGTCGTATTGCTTGTTGTTTTCTTTTTCGCGCTTTTTCTACGAACGGCGTCACCGGGATTTTTCAATTTGCCGGTGCCCCCGGAGGTGGTGTCGCAGCATGTTTTTGTGCGCTGCGTAAACGCCCTGTCGATCCTGGCGATCCCGTTTGTGCTCAGCTTCTTCGCGATCTACGCCACGGCGCGCGGTTTAAAAGTTTACGAAGAGTTTGTCGAAGGCGCCAAGGAAGGCTTCGGCGTTATTCTCAAGATCATTCCATTTCTTGTGACGATGCTCGTGGCCATCGGAATGTTCAAAGGCGCTGGTGGAATCGATTTACTAACGAAGGCACTGAGCCCAATCCTTACTCCACTGCAGTTTCCGCCCGACCTGGTACCCCTTGCGCTTATGCGGCCCTTGAGCGGCAGCGCAACGCTGGCACTATTGACCGATATCGTGCATCGGCTGGGACCGGAAAATATTGTCAGCCTGATGGCAGCCACCATTTATGGCAGTACCGAGACAACGTTTTATGTGGTAGCGGTTTATTTCGGAGCTGTGGGCGTGAAACAAACGCGGCACGCCATCCCGGCGGGACTACTGGCGGACCTCACCGGAGTGATCGCCTCGGTCATCATTTGCCGGGCGGTGTTGGGATAAGATCAACAATTGTTAGATGGACTGAATTTTTCCCTCGCCAGCGGGTGATTTGATTTTTATCGTCCGGGTTCCCGCAAATGATCCAGCGTGACTATCTTATTATCGGCAGTGGCGTCGGCGGCGCGAGTGCGTGCGAAGGCATTCGCAAGCACGACAAGCGCGGCACGGTCACGCTCGTGGGCGCAGAAATTTTTCACCCGTACAAACGCTGGATGCTCTCGAAGAGTTTCCTGCGCGAAAAGACACCACCGCTGAAGAAATTACCGATCTTTGATCCGCATTGGTACGATGCGCACAAAATCGAGACGCGCTTCGGCGCGATCGTCACGCAGGTTAATATCGATCGGCGTCTGGCCGTGCTCGGCAACGGCGAAAGCATCGAATTTAATAAGGCCTGTTTGGCCATGGGAAGCCGTCCGGTGCGCCCCCCGGTGGCCGGCACGAATCTAGGAAACGTTATCTATATACGTACGATTCGCGATGCGCTGGCCCTACGTGAGATGGCAGGCTTGGAGAAGACAGTCATGATTGTCGGCGGCGGTTTGCTCGCCTGTGAAGCGGCCGCCAGCCTGCGCATGATGAAACTCAAAGTGGGCATGATGCATCGGAATGGCTATCTGCTGAATCGGTACCTCGATCCCGCCACCGGCACGTGGCTGACTGAATACTTCGCGAAGCACGGCATCTCGCTGTTGATGGGTGAGAGCCTGAACGGCTTCGAAGGCAAAACTGTTCTGCGCAATATCCAGACCAAAAGCGGCAATCGCGTGCCGGCCGGACTCGCCGTGGTCGCGTGCGGCGCGGAACCGAATCTCGATCTTGTTCGCAACACGCCGCTATCCGGTCCGCACGGTTCGCCAGTCACGGAGTATCTTGAGACGGAAGAGAAAGGAATTTACGCGATCGGCGATCTCGCGTTTTATCCGGACCGGATTATGGGCGGAGTCCGCCGCCAAACTCATTGGGAAAACGCCCGCGAGCAGGGATTGATCGCAGGAGCGAACATGACGGGGAAAAAACGGACACGTTATGAACAGGTTCCGTACTTTTGGACGGAGATGTTCGATTTGCGAATGGATTTCCTGGGCGATTTCAGCGTGCAGCCAACGAAAGTGAATTTGCGCGGCACCTACGCAAAGAAAAAGTTTATCGCCCGCTACTATCAGGGCGAAAAACTGCGCGCGATC
>JBEEGY010000165.1:0-2551 GCA_041167145.1 Verrucomicrobiota bacterium | reverse complement strand
ACATGGTGTGCAGCAGGACACCATGCATATCCGCGACCGTGGAGACGATGCGCGGCACGACGTCATCGACGAGCGTGAAGATCTTTTCCGGTTCAAAGACGCGATCATAACTCTCCGCCCAAAGATGCGCGCCCGAGGTTGTATCGACTAACTGCACCGTGATGCGAAGAATCGAGCCGGCTTGCCTGACGCCACCTTCGATGACATAGCGAGCGCCAAGTTCTTTGCCGATCGCGCGGACATCACCTGAGTCTTGAGCCAAGCGTGCGGTCGATGTGCGCGCTATAACTTTGAGGTAAGAGAAGCGCGAGAGCCCGGTCACGATTTCTTCGGACAGTCCGTCGGCCAGGGATGTGAGATCGGAGTTGCTTCCGCTATATTTAAATGGCAACACCGCTATCCAAAAGCCCTCGTCAGCTTGGACAGCTTCGCCCCGACGAAATTTCTCCGGCACTTCCGAGTTTCCGAGTTCATCGGTATAGAGGTTGACCACCCAAACGCGGACGCCGTGTTTGACTTCGCATTCGCCCAGCTCGTGCAAACGCGAACGCCATTGCGCGTAATGCTCCAAGTCATCGGCGACACGTTTCGAGAGAAGAATGTGTCCGGCATCTCCGCAATCCATCACTCGCTGTGCGATGTTCATTCCAGCGCCAGCGATATTGGCTTGCTCGTTCAAATCAGTGACTTCGTTGACCGGGCCGCTGTGAATCCCCATTCGGAGGCGAAACTCGGGATGATCTTTCAACGCTTTGGCAATTTCCAGAGCGCACAACACCGGAGCTTCCGGGTTTGTGCGAAAAACGAGCGCTCCGCCATCGCCGGTTGGTAATCGCAGCAACTTGCCTTCCGCCTCAGCGAGGCGGAACTGCTCGGTTCCGCGAACGATCGCCTTCAGTTTTTGAATCTGCTCGCTCTGGTCGTTGATCGATCCTTTCGAATAACCAACGATGTCGATGAACAAGACATGCCCGATCTCGAATTTGACCTCTGAGGAAGATTCGGACGGCATAAGCGGGCTATGGCCCTGTAAATCCGATCTTGCGCATCAAAGGAGCGAAACGCGGATCGTCATGAAGGCTTTTGGATTCCGGATCGTTATGAAACCACGCCAGCGAGTCGGAGCGTTCCTGATACGCTTTTTCCAGCCACTCGAACGCTTTGTCCTTGTCTCCCAGCCCTGCATAAACATAGACGCGGGATATGGTCGAAACGAAACGATGCTTTCCCAACGCATCCAACTTCTGCAGGATTTTCAACGCGTCGGCACGCCGGCCGGTAACGGCATAAGCATAACCAACGAAACCGAGACCGAGAGGATCGTCAGGTTGAAGACGGAGTGCAGTCTCCATTTCTTCGATACCGCGCTGCGGCATTCCTTTGAACAGATATGTTCGTCCCAGAAACCACCGCGTCCACGGATTGTTCGGGTCGAGTTCGGCCGCCTTGGAAAATCGCGAAACCGCCTCATCGTAGCGGCCGGCATAAATTGCTCCCCAGCCGAGAAACCAATAATTGGAAACGGAAAGCGGATCGAGCTCGAGCGCCCGTGCACCGTACTTGGACGCTTCCTCATAGCGTCCCATACCGGCAAGGAAATGCGTGTAGAGCGTGTAGCTCTGCGCCGATTGCTGACTCAGCTCCAGCGCGCGCTTGAATTCTTTCTCTGCCGCGGCCCAATCCCAATCATAATGATAGTGAACAAAGCCTAACGACGCATGCGCCTCGGCCAGTGAATCATCGATTTCGATGGCTTTGAGCGCGGCCTCTTTCGCCTTCGAAAACGCTTCGCGCGGTGGAATGATCGCGTCTGCAGCTATCACGTAGTTGTCGGCCAGACCGGCGTACGCCAAGGCGAAGCGAGGATCTTTCTCGATCGCTTGCTCGAAAAACGGCCGCGCCTTCGCCATCCCTTCCTCCGAAAGTTTGTCGGCGTAGTAGCGGCCCTGACGGTAAAGATTGTAAGCTTCGAGATTCTCCGTCGGCTTTTTGTCGATTTGCTTCTTCTCTTCACCGAGCAAACGCACTTTCAACGTCGCCGCCACTTGTTGCGCAACCTCGCTGCGCACGGCAAAGATGTCCTGCATCTCGCGGTCGTAAGTGTCCGACCACTCGTGATTGCCATCCGATGCCTGAATAAGCTGCGCGGTGATGCGCAATTTATTGCCCGCCTTAGCCACGCTGCCTTCGAGCAAATGACTCACGTGCAATAGCTCGCCGATCTTCTGGATGTCTTCGTTCTTTCCCTTGAACGCAAACGACGACGTGCGCGCCTTGACCTGCAACCCAGTGATTTTCGAGAGCGCGGTAATCAATTCTTCGCTAACGCCGTCACTCAAATACTCATCGTTTTTGTCCGCACTCATGTTCACGAACGGCAGCACCGCGATGGATTTCTGTGAAGTCGCTGACACAGCTGTAGCCGCCTCGCTCTGTCGAGGCGTCTGTTTGCCCGGCGCTGTAATGCGTCCGAGAAAAAACAAACCGAGCGACATCGCACCCGCGATGATGACTACGAAAATCCAGGCGCGATGACGCGGCCGTTGCGCCG
>JBEEGY010000164.1:0-3158 GCA_041167145.1 Verrucomicrobiota bacterium | reverse complement strand
ATGAACTCGCGCACACCGCCCAATATCAGCGTCTTGGTGGAATCCTTCCCTTTTTGCGCGGCTATCTTTTCCAATGCGCAACGATTGGTTATCGCGAAGCGCCGCTGGAGCGGGAAGCGCTGCATGCGGCCCAACGAGTCTGTTCGCCCTAGCGGAAGACTCGTCCCGACGCGCACTCGAATGATCGACGTCGGTTTGTCGGGTGGCCAGGCTAGCGACGGCCTCACCGATCAGGGTATGAGCGGCGAGACGCCCCAAGGCGTCCGTACAGCATCTATTTCTTTCGGTGACCAAACATCTCGGCTTTGACCGTGCGAAAATCGACATGGGTAAGCCGTTTCTCCATCGGAGGTGTGAGCAATGAGATGTGCGGGATCTCAAGAAGATGTTCGGCGATGAACCAAATCGGTTTGTTCGTCGTCATCCAACGAAGGCGATCGAAGCGCGCGAGATTCACTGGACGGGAATACCGGCGCAGTGTGCGTTCGAAGCGCAGATTGAAATAGATGTTGAAATAGCTCATGGCCAGCTCGCGCAGCGTGCGATAAACCGGCTCGCGATAACGGCAACCGGTGAAATTTGATTTCGCGACTGCGCCCCAAGCTTGCCCCACTTTGAAAATCGCAACGACATGGTCTGTGTCGCGATCAGCTTCGAGATCGAAGATCAGGGGCGGAAATCCCAACACGCGCAATGCGGCAGCGGCGAAAATTCCGCCTTCGAGACACGAAGCCGTGCCATCGTGCAAGACTTTGCGCGGCGAGCGCGCAGTGTATCCGAGATTGTAGGGCAACTGGTCGAGGAACTGTTGAATGCCGGCCGGCGTCTTGAGCGCGCGCACAGAGCGCAACTCGGCGCGCGTGAAACCAAAGTCCGGCGAAGTAGATGTCGATCTTATCTTCCGACGTTTGATCATGATTCGCGCGATGAACGCGAACTAGAGATAGCGCCGTTCCCGCGAATCGCGAATGAGCGTTACAATCCGACAGGATGCCGTGCTTCGAAACCCATCGGCATGCGCGGAGCCGGTTGCCAGGCCGGCGCCCAACGCTCCCGCCCAGTGACATAAGGAGTCGTGTCGAGGCGCAGGCCGGCGATGATCGCGAAAGTGTGACCGTTGCGCGCGTAAACGGTGATCCATTTACCACGACCACTTTGGCCGTAGCGCCGGAAATCGGACGAACTCATCGGTGACCTGATTAAGCCCGCGCCGCCCAGCGCATAAGAAACCGTTCCCGAGCAGTCGTATCCTTTGTCGACAAAGGAAGCGTGACCGCCGCCGTAACGATACGGTTTGGAACGAAGCTGGTTTGCGGCCCAGATGGCGCGCTTGACTGCGGCGGGTGCATTCTCCGGCGCAGCAGCCTGACCGCCACGCAAACGCGCCTTATCTCCCGGCACCGTCGGACCGGAAGAAGGAAACGGAGAAGCGCTTGTCGATGTTACAACCGCGCTAAAAATCGCGACGCTAAATAAAGTGTTGAGGTTTAGGGGATTCAAGAGGCGATCTGCCAAGCGCTTGCTATGCCAAAGATTTCTCAGATTGGAAGCAAAAAGACAGGACGCGACGCAGTTTTGCAAACTTTTTGAGACATCTTTTCACACCAAGAACGGAATGCCGCGAACACTCGCACCCGGAATAGTTTGTGCTTTACAAAAAGACCGACTTAGGAATAATCCCCGACCCGGCGGTAACCATGCCACTCATCGATTTTCGCCAAGCTCTCGCCTCCCCGTCTGACAATGCGCCTCTGGTCGTTGATCATGCGGCTACGGCCTCTAATTTTGAAGCGAGCGCCGTCCCTAAACAAGAGCGAACGCTGGCCACTCGTCTGCCGAGACTTCATGGCTCGGACCGCACCAGTATCCTTTTTGCCATTCTTCTCTTTGCCGGCGGACTGTTTTGCGCCTTCTATTTTTTCAATGGCGCGGAGATTCTTCGCGCCGCGGCGGCCTGGTCGCGAGAGTTTTTGTATCCGCGTCCTACCGCCTTGGGCGCGGCAAGCAACAACGTAGACATCTCGCCAGAGCAAGATCATCCTTCCTCGCCGATCCCGCCTAGAGATCCGCGCAAATCTGATTCTGCTCGCACGAATGACACTGCGCCGTTCGGCCGGAATGTCGGATCGCTCTACCCGTCGTCCTCCGCTGGCTCTTCCGCTGCCAGCGCAACCGCTGGTTTGCCGTCGGTCACATTACCTTCCGATCCGGGGTCATTCTTAGGTCAACTCAATCTGCCTCCTGCAGGCGGGGGCGCGCTCGCAAAAACATTCGATCGTGCCGTCGCGGAAATCGCCCGAGTCGGCAGCCTTTACGCAAACGCTCCTATCAAAGTGGTGCAGACACGCGCTAAGCAAGCGTCGCGGAAAGTGAATGCGCAATTAAAGAAGACGACACAGACCGCGCGAAACGCAGGCGCCCGAACGAACGCGGTTCGACAAAATGCCCAAAACACCCAGCAGCAAACTTCGCAGACAGTCAGTTCTACGGAGCTTCCGAATCCTAGTGCTACCGTCATTTCCGGAGACAATCTGCAAGGAAGATTGGGAATGGGAAGTTCGGGTTCAGGGCTGGGCGGTTCCGGCCTGGGCGTCCTCGGCCATGGCGGAGCGATGGGGCGCGGCGCGGCCGGCATAGGCGGAGGAATTGGCGGTGCGGTCGGTGGCGCGTTGGGCGGACTTGGCGGTCGGAGATAATTTCCGGTCCAAAGTTCGCTGGTCGATGGCGCTACGTCAGTGATATTGTCCCGGCATGAGCCGGTTTGCGCTGATCGCCGCGTTGATGGCGACAACGCTGAGCGCACAACAGCCCGATGACTCGTTCGAAGTCGAACCGGCCATCCTGCCTCAAAATCTGCCAAACGAATTGTCCCCGTCGGCGTCTGCCACGCCCGCACCCATTCTCGATCCAGCTAAGCTGGAAAAAGATTTGGAGCGTGCCAGGAAAAGCGCCGCCAGTGCGGAACGTCTCTATAAGATTGGCGCGCTCGCGAAGGTGGAAGCAGAAGCGCGCACGCTCAAGGTTGTTCGACTCCAGTCTGATCTCGAAAACGCCCGACTCGCCCAGGCAAAAGAGGAAGCTCTTTCGCAACCGGAACAAAAAGAGACGGGCGAGAGCGTGGATGCGACAAGGGCAGAAGGCGATCTCGCTCACGCAAT
>JBEEGY010000163.1:0-5329 GCA_041167145.1 Verrucomicrobiota bacterium | reverse complement strand
TTTTCGGGCCGGTCGCGCGCGAATTGCGCGAGCGCAACTTCATGAAAATCGTTTCGCTCGCCCCCGAAGTTTTATGAACCGCATCAAGTTTCATGTAAAGAAAGGCGACCAGGTCGAGGTCATCTCTGGGAACTTCAAAGGTTCATCGGGCAAGATACTGGAAGTGCTCCACCGCAAAGAGCGAGTGCTGGTCGAAGGTGTCCGGATTATTAAAAAACACCTGCGCAAATCGCAGGACAATCCAAGCGGGAAGATCGCGGAGCGCGAGGGTCCGATTCACATCTCTAACGTGAGATTGATCGAGCGCGAAAAGAAGACTGACAAGAAGTCGAAAAAGGAAAACAAGCAGCCCAAAAAAGAGGCTGAGGAGAAAGCCGCGTGATGGAAAACGAATTTTACCGTGATTATAAGGACCGCGTGATGCCGACGCTGCAAAAGCAGCATGGTTACAAAAACCCGCACCAGGTTCCGAAGATCGATAAGGTCGTAATTAATACCTCAGTTGGCTCGCAGGCCGATGTAAAGCAGGCGCTGGAGGAAGCGAAGGCCGAGTTGGCGTTGATCACCGGTCAGCGTGCAGCGGAAACACGTGCCAAGAAAAGCATCGCAAACTTCAAGTTGCGCAAGGAGCAGGCCATCGGCGCAAAGGTGACCCTGCGAGGCGAACGCATGTACGAGTTTATGGAGCGTTTGATCAAGACCGCGCTGCCGCGCATTCGCGACTTTCGTGGCGTTTCGCCACGCTGTTTCGATGGACACGGCAATTACACGCTGGGCGTCTCCGACCAGTCGATTTTTCCGGAAGTCGAGCTCGATAAAATCAAGCGCAACATCGGATTTGATGTTACAATCGTGACCACCGCACGGACGAACGAAGAAGCCAAATCGCTCCTGAGCGAAATGGGAATGCCGTTCAGTGATCGGGCTAAGAAGCCCGCCGCGCAGACCGCTTCAGTTTCATGAGTACAGTTACCGATCCCATCGCAGATCTCTTGGCACGGGTGCGCAACGGCGCGCACGCGCAGAAGATCGATATCTTCGTTCCGTACTCGAAGATAAAGGCCGAAGTTGTCCGCATTTTGAAGGACGAAGGCTACATCACCGATTACGAGGTCGACACGAAAGCGGCGCATCCCCGGATCAAGATCACGAACAAATTAGTGGACCGTTCCAGCGCGATCACGGGTTTAAAACGCGTGAGTCGGCCGGGCTTGCGCCGTTACGTTGGTGCCGATGAAATTCCGCGCGTGCTCGGCGGAATGGGCGTGGCGATTCTTTCCACGTCGCGCGGCGTGTTATCGGGGCGCGAAGCAAAGAAGCAAAAAGTCGGCGGCGAACTGTTGGCTTACATTTGGTAATTTATGTCACGCATCGGAAACAAAGCGGTCGAGATTCCCGACAAAGTGAAGATCAACATCGACAACCTCGGTGCGGTGTCGGTGGAAGGTCCAAAAGGGAAACTGCATTGGACTCTGCCGCGCGGCATCACTGGCAAGATTGATAATAACCGCCTGTCGCTTGCTCGTTCGGCTGAGACGCGCAGTGTCAAAGCATTGCACGGACTTTCCCGCGCGCTCGTCAACAACATGGTGCAGGGCGTGAGTGAGGGTTTCACAAAAAGTCTCGAAATCGAAGGCGTCGGTTTTAAAGCGGCCGTGCAAGGTTCGAAGTTAAACCTGAGCCTTGGATTTTCGCACCCAATTCTATTCGACATTCCGAAAGAAATTAAGATCACGGTGGTGGAGAACACCAAGATCACGATCCAAGGGATCGACAAGAAACTGGTCGGACAAGTGGCGGCGGACATTCGCCGTTTCTATCCACCGGAGCCTTATAAAGGCAAAGGTGTGCGTTACGTGGGGGAACAGGTCCGTCGCAAGGAAGGCAAGACGGTCCAGTAATATGGTTTTGAATCGAAAAATAACGCGTGATCGGATTCACAAGCGAATCCGGAAAAAAGTTGTGGGGACGGCGGAACGTCCACGTCTGTGTGTACACTTTTCCGGGAAGCACGTTTACGCGCAAGTGGTCGATGATAACGCAGGAAAAACCCTGATCGCCGCGGCCACCACAGAAAAGGCCGTTCTCGGAAAGAGCAAAGCGACGGCCAATCGGGCGAGCGCGGAGGTGGTCGGCAAAATAATCGCCGAACGCGCAAAGGTGAAGAAGATCGACAATGTCGTTTTTGATCGAGGTGGTTTCATTTATCACGGAAAAGTAAAAGCTCTCGCGGACGCGGCTCGCGCAGGCGGATTAAAGTTTTAATTTCATGGCAGCACCAAACCAAGGCAGACGACCCGACCGCAACACGGACAAGACGCCGGCGGCAAAAGGCGACACGACCGAGAAAGTCGTGTTCATCAATCGCTGTGCAAAGGTAGTGAAAGGCGGACGCCGTTTCAGTTTCAGCGCGTTGATTGTAGCAGGCGACCACGACGGCAAAGTCGGCTGTGGCTTCGGCAAGGCGAACGAAGTTTCGGAAGCGATTCGCAAAGCGTCGGAAGCGGCGCGTAAAGCGATGGAAAAGGTTTCTTTGCACGAGAACACGATTCCGCACGAAACGATCGGCCAGTTCGGTGGCGGCCGTGTTTTGCTGCGCCCAGCTTCACCGGGAACCGGCGTGATAGCTGGCGGCGGCGTGCGCGCAGTTGTGGAAGCAGCCGGAATTCGCGATGTGCTGGCAAAATCACTTGGCTCTAGCAATCACGCCAATGTTGTTAAGGCGACGATCGAAGCGCTGCGCTCGCTGCGCCGCCGCGATGAGATTTTGAAGGTGCGCGGGATCAAGAGCGGCGATGCGGACGGAAAGGCGGCCGCCCAATCATGATGCGTTTGCATAATTTGCGTCCGCGTCCCGGTTCACGGCATCGCGTAAAGCGTTTGGGCTGTGGGGAAAGCTCCGGTCACGGCAAGACGAGCGGCAAAGGGCACAAAGGACAGAAGGCGCGTTCTGGCGGGAGTATTCGGCTCGGCTTTGAAGGCGGCCAGATGCCATTGATTCGGCGTCTGCCGAAACGGGGATTCAACAACGCGGCGTTTCACAAGCGTTACGCGATTGTGAATCTTGACGCGCTCAATGAATTCAAGACCGGCTCGGTGGTTAACGAACAAAGCCTGCGCGAATCGAACTTGATTCGAGGAAATTTCGAAGGGATCAAAATTCTTGGCGACGGAGAATTGAAACACGGGCTCAAAGTTGAAGCCGATAAAGTGAGTGCGTCGGCGCGCGAAAAAATCGAAAAGGCGGGTGGAACAATTACTTTGCGCGTGCCTGGTGCCCGACGCGAAGCGCTGCCAAAAGAAGATGTCGATCTTGCGCAAGAGGAAGGGCCGGAAAAGACTGTCAAGGCGAGGGCGAAGAAAAGATCGATAAGCAAATCGCCGGCGAAGGCGAAAACGAAGAAGACATCGCGCAAAAGCTAACGCTCCGCGAATGGTGTTCCTGATCTAGCCATGCTTTCGGCATTCGTAAACACGATCAAGATACCGGAGCTGCGGCGCCGGATTCTGTTCACGCTGGCCGTCATCGTCATTGTGCGACTCGGCGCGGCCATCACTACGCCGGGAGTCAATCAAGCGGTGCTGCAGGAATGGTTTCGCACTTCGAGCCAGACAGCGGGAGGCGGTGTTGCCGCTCTTTTCAATTTGTTTAGCGGCGGCGCATTGGAGAATTGCGCGATTTTTTCTCTCGGCATTATGCCATACATTAGCGCGTCGATCATGATGCAGCTCTTGACCGCGGTCATTCCGCGGTTGGGGCGGCTTGCGCGCGAAGATGGTGGCCGGCAGAAGATCATGCAATACACGCGCTACGCGACGTTGATTCTCTGCATCTTCCAGGGCTACTTACTCGCGCTTTCCTTCCAGCATCCGGAGTCCTACCACACGATGTTGCCCGGTATCACCGAAACGATCCGGAATATTGGCATTCCACTAGTGGACGACATGGGATTGACTTTTCGTATCGTCACGGTGATTTCCCTGACGACAGGGACGCTGTTTCTGATGTGGCTGGGCGATCAAATCACTGAGCGCGGGATCGGCAACGGAATTTCACTGATTATCACGATCGGCATCGTGGCCAGATTGCCGGCCGCGCTGGCGCAGGCTTGGAAAACCTTTGTTCCATCATCGACAACCGGCGCGAGCCAGGTGAACCCTATGGTCTTGGTGATCCTGGTGTTGGTTTTGTTTTTCGTCATCGCAGCCGTCATTGCCGTCACGCAAGGCGTGCGCAAGATCACGGTGCAGTACGCGAAGCGCGTAGTGGGCCGAAAAATGTACGGCGGCCAAACACAATATATGCCCTTGAAGGTGAATTACGCGGGCGTCATGCCGATCATCTTCGCGTGGGCGCTTCTGCTCTTTCCGACCACGATTGTCGGAATGGCATTCAAGAACAGCCGCGTGGCCAACCAGATCGCCAGCGCGATGTCGAATGGCTGGCCGCATTACGTTTTTCTCGCGGCCATGATTTTCTTCTTCAGTTATTTCTGGGTGGCGACTCAATTTCAACCGTCGCAGATCGCGGACGATCTGAAGAAATACGGTGGTTACATTCCCGGCGTGCGACCGGGCAAGCCGACCTCGGACTTTCTCGATTTCACCATGACGCGGCTTACTTTCGCCGGCGCGGCTTTTCTCACGATCATCGCGGTTTTTCCCAGTCTTCTTAGTCAGTGGCTCCACGTTCCTCAAATCACGGCGCAATTTTTCGGTGGCACGAGCTTGCTTATCATCGTTGGCGTGATGCTTGACACGATGCGCCAGGTGGAAACGCATTTGATCCAGCGACATTATGACGGCTTCCTGCGCAAAGGACGGATTCGCGGGCGCTCCTTCGATCGTGCTTCGTATAGTCGCGGCGAGGCGGCGGGAAGCGGCGCGCTCATGTGGTTGTATGTGGGCATCGCTGTGATCGTGATCGGCGGGGTCGCAATTTTCCTTTACGGTAAGTGAAGAGACGACTCGTTCTTCTGGGCGCACCTGGTTCCGGCAAAGGGACCCAAGCGGAGATGATTACGCGCCAGTTTGGGATACCAGTTACGTCGCCGGGTGCGATTCTTCGCCGCGAGAAAGATCTCGGCACGCCGTTGGGTTTGGAAACGGCCGAAACCACGCAACACGGCGGACTTGTTTCCGATAAGATCATCGTGCAACTCATCGAAGACTGGCTTCGCCTGCACGGCGCGAGCGGCTTTGTCTTTGATGGCTTCCCGCGTACGCTTCCTCAGGCTGAAAGTCTTGAGTCGATTCTAAAACGGCTGCGCACCGGTCTCGACCTTGCGATCTGGCTGGACGTGTCGGAGCAAACAGTGCGTGACCGAAT
>JBEEGY010000162.1:0-9994 GCA_041167145.1 Verrucomicrobiota bacterium | reverse complement strand
TACGTTTTTCTCCGCGAAGCCTACGGACCATCACTCGGTTTTCTCTTTGGCTGGACGCTTTTTCTTGTCGTGCAAACTGGAACGATCGCGGCCGTGGCAATTGCTTTCGCCAGGTTTTTTGGTGTGTTCGTTTCCGCAGTTGCGTCGGATAATTATTTGATTCCGCCGCTGCCCTTGGGAGGCGGTTACGCAATCAGTCTCTCCACCGAACAACTGACCGCCGTTCTATTAATCGGGCTGCTTACGTGGATAAACACGCGTGGCCTGGAAGTCGGTCGCCTTGTGCAAAACACATTTACATTTGCGAAGACGGCGGCACTCGCCGTAGTCGTAATCATTGGGTTGTCGCTCGGCTGGGGCGTAAACTGCGCCGCGCGTTCTTCCGCATGGTGGGATTCGTGGGCGAACGGCTGGAGTCCGCAAAGCGCGCAACCCGGCTTAACCATTGTGGGCGGTCTCGCGCTCGCGTTGCTTTTCGGAAAAGCGATGGTTGGTCCGCTTTTCGCGCAAACGGCCTGGACAAATGTCACCTTCATCGGGAGCGAAGTGCGCGAACCGGGACGGAATCTTGCCCGCGCGTTGCTCTGGGGTTGCGGCATCGTCGTGATTTTGTACGTGCTGGCGAATCTCGCTTACGTCGCGGTCCTGCCCTTTTCGGAAATTCAGCACGCGCCGCAGAACCGCGTGGCGGTCGCGATGATGAACGCCGTCTTCGGCTATCCCGGTGCGATGTGCATGGCCGCCGCGATCATGATTTCAACATTCGGCTGCGACAACGGACTGATCCTGGCTGGCGCGCGCGTTTACTTTGCGATGGCGCGTGATGGTCTGTTCTTCAAAAAGATCGCGACGACAAATGCGTTTCACGTCCCGGCGGCGGCGCTGGTCGCGCAAGGAATCTGGACGGCATTTCTGACTCTGCCGCGCACGGTAACAAAAAACGCGACGACGGGCGCGATTATTCATGGAAACGTTTACAACCAATTGCTCGAGTACATTGTCTCGGCCGATCTCGTTTTTTACATTCTTCTTGTCGCGGCTGTTATCGTATTGCGCCGCAAACAACCGCAGGCGGAGCGGCCATATCGAACATGGGGTTATCCGATTGTGCCCCTCATCTCGATCTTCCTTGCCGCGTTGTTGATTGTCGATCTTGCCTGGCTCGCGCCAGCAACTTCCGGAATCGGTATCGCAATCGTGCTGACCGGCGTGCCTATTTACTTTGTGTGGCGAACACGCCCAGTACGCGGCGATTGACCGAATTAGCTTGTCGGCGCAGGCGCCGCTCGCTAGGAAAGCCGGTAGAATGAGTGTCCGTTACGATCAAGGACATTTCCAAACCATAATCCTGTCGCTTTGCGGGCTTCTCTACGCGACCCAGGCGAGTGCGCTCACGGAAATGGTCTTCGAAGATACTTTTGGCAGACGTGTCAATGAGCACGGGTTGATACTCCTCGACTGGGAGGGACAAATCGCAAATCCGGCGATCCAAGTGTACGTTAAGCCTCCGGCCGATGCCGCGTTTCCCGGCCAGGCGATTATTTCCTCGACGGAGCCGCGCCTCTACTTCGACTTGCCGAGCGACGCCACCGCCACCGGGCCTGCAAAAACGATGTCGTTCCCAGATGCCACGACAACAGTCCCTTTTTTTGTCGCGATTTTTCCCGATCGCGATACCCAGAGCGAGGATCACGTGCTCAGCGTTCAATTCACCGACGCCAATGGAATCCAGCGAATTCAGGCTCTCAACCTTCATGTGATCGACCAAGACTCCGCATCGCCGCCCCCTTTCAACGTGATCGTCGATTTCACGCAGGACCAGACCGGTTTCTTCGACGACCCGGTAAAGCGGGGCATCGTCCAACAAGCCGCGCAAGACTGGGCTTACTTTTTCGCGGACATGAATTTGGACATGGTGCCGGCGGGGGCGGAAGAGACGTTTATCTGGGATCCTGACGGTTTCAATTCCGGCAATTTTATCCATAACACCAGCGCCTATCGCGGTTTTCTTCTTTATGCTTATGGAATTGATTCTGCGACTCAGCCATATCGCTCAGGAGGCGAGCCGTCAGCCACCGGCGGTTTTCAGTCGAGTGGCGGGACGCCTCTGCCGCTAAGACGTTCCGGCGGCGTAGAGATTGAGATCAAAGGAAACTTCAATACGCTCGGCTGGTTTCTCACGAGCACCGATGACGATTGGTGGAAGGCGAGCAACTTTGGAAATGAGCAAAATGACCTCTATTCGATTGCGCGTCACGAGATCGGCCACTCTCTTATCTTCAACCCGGCGCATACTCGCTTCGGGCAGTTTAAGAGTGCGGGTAGTGTGCAGGATGCACAAGTCCTCGCCTACCAAGGATCCTATCCGGGGATCGACAGCTCCGATCACTTGAATGGATCGATCGATCGGCTGAGCAAGAAGGGAGCTTTCGGTTACGAGTACTTCGGGGACGTGCCCGCGCGCCGCTGGCTGATCACAAAGCTGGATGTGCTCGTGGCGCAAGCGATTGGCTATACATTGCGCCAGACTTCCGCCTTTATTCCGCTGCAGATTGTGAGCACTGGTGTGCCCCGGGGCGCGCTTTCGACCTTCTACTGGCAGCAGATGACTGCAACCGGCGGCATACCGGCTTACGACTGGAGTGTTATTTCCGGCGCGTTACCCGGTGGATTGTCGCTCGATCCATTTTCCGGCGTTATCTCGGGAACGCCTAATGCGCTTGGCACCTTTAATTTCACGATCAGACTTCGCGACAATGACAGCGTGACAACGCCGCTAACGCGGCCGCTCAGTATCAGAATCGAAGCTACTCCGTTCGAAATTACCGCTGTGCAGAAAGGCGGCGCAGACATTCAGATCAAGTTCACGACGGCGCAGAATCACAACTACCGGGTTGATTACAAGAATGACCTGGCGGATTCCTGGACGACATTGATCGACGGTGTTCCAGGCACCGGCGGTATCGTACCCGTCACGGACAGCAACGCCGCTACGCTCGGCAAACGCTTCTATCAAGTGACCGAATTGTGACTTCGTCTGGAGCGGAACTCTAGCCCTGCTGCTAGCGCTGAATTTTTGATCGACGCCGAACCAGCGAGAACAGGAGAGGCGAATCGTTTGTATGCCTGCAAAATCGAAAAAACAGCAAATGGCGGCCGGCGCCGCTCTCGCCGCAAAACGTGGACAACGCTCGAAGTCATCGCTGCGCGGCGCCTCCCGGCAGATGGCGAAGTCGATGACCCAAAGAGAGCTGCGCGAATTCGCCAAGACGAAACGCAAGAAATTGCCTACGAAAAAAAAGCGAAAATGAGATTGTAGCGCGACCGCTTCGGTTGCCGATTCGGGAGTGGGCAGACGGAACGCCCGCCCTACAACTTAAATCAGGGTGTGGGCGCGGCCGGTTTTTCCACGATGATGGAAACGCGCCGGTTTAGGGTGCGGCCGAGCGGATTGTCGCTGCCGTCAGTGTTTTTGTTTGGCGCGATCGGAAACTGTTCCCCAAAACCTTTCGTGGAAATGCTCGTCACCGCCACGCCGCCGTTTTTTACGAGCCAATCTTTGACCGATTGCGCACGTTCCACCGACAGTTGCATGTTCAAAGATTTTGAGCCTTTTGAATCGGTGTAGCCTTCCACGGTCACTTTACTTTCCGGAAACTGTGAGAGGACAACGGCGACTTTCTTCAGCGCGATCTCGGCCTCCGGCTTCAAGGCCGCCTTGTCGTAATCGAACAGGACGTCTCCGGAAAGATTCATGCTGAGGGAGCGGCCGCTTTGTTGCGCTTGAAATTCCTGGCGCGCTTTTTCCAGGTCGAGTTCTTTCTGCTGCAATTCGAGGCTTTTCTTTTCCAACTCGATCCGTTGCCGCTCGAGCTCCGCTTGTTTTTTCGCGATGGCAGTTTGCGGATCGTTTTGCGCGCTGGACGCACTCACTAAGATCGACAACGCGATGAGCAGAGGAATGATTTTCGATAACGCCTTCATTTGAGATGGATTTGTTCTTGCCATTCGACCGCGAACGGCGGCGAAAGTCACGACTTTTTAGTTCGCCTGGTACCTTTTATCTCCGCAAAAACATCCGGCGGAGTTTTAGCTTAATGCGACTAATGCCAACAGGAACAAGAACAGGATTATCCAAGCGAGCTCTCTCATTAGACAACAAGAAGCACCGGTGGTGCCTTTGACGCGCTACACGGGCACGATTCCGATGTCCTGAAAACCGCTACAGCGCGGCTTGCGCTTTGGTGTTAAACTACTGCCCCGCGGTGGCGACCGTGGGTTCGTGCCATTCCCAACTGAGAACGCTGCAGCGAAAGGCGCGATAGAGAGCATCGAAGTCCGTCTTTCGCGCCGTTAACTTGAAAACGATCTGATTGGTGGGCGTATTTACAAAGAGAACGCTGCGCTGGAAGGTGTCGCCGAGGAGTCTATATGAGGCGAGAACTTCGAAGCTTTGGTTGTTGTTCAGGAGCACTGGATTCCGTTCTTGTTTGAGGAGTGTCGGACTTCCACTGCCGGGCGGGGCTGCGTTCACGACTTGTTCGGAGAGTGCGGCGATCGTCTCGTCATTAAAAGGTGCCGGTGCGGGGAGCGAGATCGCTTCGATTTCCGCTGCTGCGAAATTCTTGTCAACCGGTCTCAGGTGCAGATTCTTGCCGATGAGAGTGCAGTTCCAGCCTTGCGGGGGCAGATAAGAAATCGTTTGTTTGTCCTCTTTGAACGTCAGCCGGCGGTAAACGACGCCTTCGCCCGTGAATTCTGTGGTATCGGCGGAAAACTCGATTGCATTGCCGGCAGTGACCAGTTGGGCGGCGAGGAAAAGCGCGAGGAGTGTTGGGAGAAGCGTTTTCATTTCAGTTAATTGTCGATCTCTTTGATTAGAACCCGTCTCATAAATAGCGTTGTCATTCTGAGCGGAGCGAAGAATCTCGCATTCGAAGCTGATGGCACGCATCGATCCGCGAATGCGCAATGAATCCCGTGCGAGGTCCCTCGCTTCGCTCGGGATGACATGCCGATGAGATGCATTGATAAGATAAGTTCTAGTAAACCTGATACCACCGCTGTTGCTGAAGATAGGCGGCGATTTGCAGGTTCCCCGGTGGGGCTGTCGTCCCGTAGTTCGTATCGTAATAAAAATGCATGCTCGCCTGCTTGTAGGTATTACCCGAGCCCGTCCAGATCCCCGTGCCTTGCTGACTTTGAAAGAGCTGCACCATCGAGCCGTAGTAGGTAAAGGTGGAGCTGTTCTTGTTCCAATCTTCCAGGAACCGGACAAAGTTCTCGCCGCCTCCGCTGTAACTGGAACCACTGGCGCCTGACGGAACAATGCCACCCACGAGCGCGGCGTTGACGGTCGTGTTCGTTGCGACACGATTTGAAGTGCTCTGAGTGGAGTTATTATCTGACCAAGCGCCCGAGAGAATGTTGATGGCGTCGCCGATAACAGCTGCGCCTTTGCGTGTGTAACCATTGACATCCGGATCGGTGAACGTGCCGCTGTTGGATGGCGGGTTACCGCCGGTATTATAATTGCCCTGAATGTAAATCGGATTTTCGCTGACAACGGTCAGGCCATTGGTAGGCAGGGTCGCGCCATTTTTAAGGCGAATGCCGCGCTTTGGTGTGGCAACCTGGACGCCGTTAATCGTTTGATTAACATTCGTGCCGGCGCTGGTGTCAGCAATGTAGAGCACGCCGTTCCAGCCCGTAAGCGTCCCGTTGTTTACGGCAGTGGTGATTTTGCTGACGTCCAGATTCACGAGGCGGACATAAGTACCCTCGCGGTTGTCCTGGATCGTCTGATTCGACTGAATCGCCCCGGTAATGGCGTTGTAGATGCTGCCGTTCGCTATCGACGTGCCGTCGGACTTGGTGATGGTGATGGTATTGTTTACGTCGATTAACACGCGATAGGAGGCCTGGTTGTAGTAACGCACGTTGGCAAGAGCATCAGTTCCAGCACCTGGCCGCTCGATCAGCTCATGATAACTGTCGTTGTTCGTGCTGCCATCGGCGGCATTAAGACTAAGGTTCCAGCCGAACGGGAGGAAAGGCGACTCTTGGGCAGGGGGTAGGCCTGCCGCGAAATTGGGTGCGCTAGCAGCACCCGCGTGCTGACCATCGAGCGGCGAATAGCCATTTACATAAGCGCCGCCATAGCCGAGACGATCGAGCGCGGTGAAATTACTCGTGCCGACGTAGAGATTGCCGTTTGTGTGGATGGGCCCGTCAATGCTTAGTGCGTAAGCTGGCTGGAACTCCAAATCATCCACATAAAACATGGCGTAGGTCCAGGGGTTATCGAACCGTTTCTCGAACACGCGCCGTACCTTGGCGGTGACATTTCCATTCAAGGTTGGAACGGTCACGTCGACAGCGGCGAGATAGAAGTAGCTGTATTGCCATGTGTTCGGGCCGTAAGCGGCTGGCGGGACCATTGCCGGCGTCAGGCTCGTGTAGGTTCCGGAGCCGAACGAAGTCTCCTTGACTGCGTCCTCACTCGTCCCCGTGGGGCAGGGCGTTGTCGCGGGGCCACACAAGTCGACCATCGGATCGACCGCCTGGATGCGGTATTGCGTGACGGTGTAGTTTGGCTCGGTCGGGAAATTCGTTGTTGCCGGAAGAGAAATGATCGGTGGCGTCGGGGCCGGGGATGGACTCATGTACGGGACCGGCGTCGGGGCCGGACTAGGATGGTACGAAGCGGTGTAGAAGAAGTTCGTGCCGAGCAAGGCATAATCGGTGCCGCCCGAGTCGTAAGACATTTTGGTCGTGCGATAAATGTTACGCCAATTAGTGAAGAGAAATTCCAAGTGACCGTCTGCAATTTCCATGGCAGTCGCGGTTTTACGGCTGCGTTGTGCGAGGCGTGAAACATGGACGGTATAGGAAACGGCCGAACCGAGTAATGCGAGGATGGTGGCCACTACGGAAATGACCACGACCAATCCATTAGCAGTTTCCCGTTTATGCGTTTTGATTTTCATATTATTGATAGAGAGCGATGCGCGATCGGTAATCGATTTTGGTGTCAAGCAGCGAGGCCGTGGCAAGATATCCGCGATTGCTCGATTTTGGATCGCGCGCGCTCAGCTTCACGCCGACATATTTTGTGTCCGGTGTACCGTTAAAACGGTTGCCGGTGCTGTTAGATGACGAGGTGCTGTAACATTGGTAACTGCTCGTCGACTCATACCAGGGGCCCGCTGAATCCGCGACAAGTGGAACGTAAAAGGGAGTGGGATTGCTAACATAGCGCGCGACGATAGCCATATCCTGCCAGACAAGAGCGCCGCCGGTATAGACTTGTTTATAGAGATGCAGCTCGCCGTTTTCATAGCGGTAGCGCTGCATTGCTCCGCTCGTGTAAGGGATATAATTTCCGCTGGAAAGAATATACGGACCCTTTGAATCGGCGATATAGGTTCCGTTTTTCACCAGATACATGACGCGCTCGGTGTAATAAGTGATGGCGTAGGTGATCCCGCCGAAGGCTGGCGCTTTGTTCGCTACGATTGTCTCCTGACCGTTCTGCAGAAACACGTTGCTATGATTGGTGGTGCCGGCCGCGGTCACTTTGACGATGTCATCTTCGACATTCCAAAACGGTATGACGATGTGCCACCCAGCTGTCGGTTTCAAAACGCCATCTTTGATCATGATCAAATTGGAGGCGCCCGGATCCTTATAGACGAAGTTCGGCCCGGACGCGACGTTCTGGAAGGAAACGCCCGCAGCCATCGGCGCAAAGCTATTCGCTTGCACCGGAGTTGAACTGACCACGTTAAAGCTCGTATCTCGCAATTGCGGCACAGACACGGAGGCGTGAATGTCGCGAGTCAGGCGGCCGATGCCATCCCGCGCTTGCTCGTGCGCGGAATTCACGGCTGTGTTCTTTGCATAAAGGATCATGCCGGAATTCAAGACGTTGAAGAACACGATGCCCAGAATCGCCAGGATCATCGTGGAAACGACCATTTCGGCGACGGTAAATCCGCTTTGGCGTAGTTTGTTTGGATGGAGAGTTTTCATTGGTCGGCGGTGCGCATTGTGTCCATTGTGACGTTGTAACTCTTGTTGCGGTAGGTGTAGCTGACCGTGACGGTCGCGCGGCGGACGTTCAGATTGGTGTTAACACCCGTGAAATTCATAGTGCTTCCCGTGTCTGTGACCGTTGTTACCATGGTGCCGGTAACTGTGACGTTGCCGCTGACCGGGTCGTTGTAGACAAAAACGTTCGGAATAGTGGTGGTGCCCAGCGCCAGAACGCTGGGGATCTTGTTACTTGTTACATCGAACGGTTCTTTGGAAAGAATCAGGTCGATTTGGTTTTGCGCGCAGCTTTGGGCCTCGCTGTAAAGTCGCGAGCTGACCGCGTAAGTGTTGAGCGAATTGAAACCGACGTAGCAGCCGGCTCCCATCGTGCCGAGAACGGCCAGGGCCATGATCACTTCCATGAGGGTAAACGCATATCTTCGCCCCTTGCGCCTGCCTTTCTCCAGCAGCTCTGTCATTTTCATAATAGGAACGTAGGGAGCAGCTACGATGCCCTCATGGCCCTACAGCGACACGATGGTGTTGTAGCGGAAAACGCTACAGGTCGCAGGGAACGCACCCCTTTTTACACCGGTGCTTTTTGCCCGGCGCTCACCCAGCGAATCGCTTCGTGCGAAAGCTGACTCGCGTTTTCCAAATTCAATTTCGCTTTGATGCGGGTGCGATAAGTATCAATGGTGCTCGTCCCCAAATGCAGGCAACTGCTGATCTCACGTGTCGTGCGTCCGCGACCAATCAATTCGAAAATCTCGAGCTCACGATCGGTCAACTGCGCGACTCCCTTTCCCGCAACTGGGTGGCTCGCAAAACCCTCCAAGACGCGGGAGGCCATTCTCTTTCCGAGATAAATTTCGCCGCCCAGCACTTTGCGGATAGCCGCCATGACTTCGCGCGATGTTTCGTGTTTGGTAATGTAACCTCGGGCCCCGGCCCTAAGCACCCGTTCGGCATAGAGCGCCTCGTCGTGCATCGAAAGCACCAGCACCGGAACACCAATCCGTTGTGCTTTGAGATCCTTGAGCAGCTCAAGCCCGCTCGGCCCTTTCAGTGTAAGATCGACAATCACTATGTCTGCCGCGACGGATTGCAGAAGCTTGAGAGCATCACTGCTGTTGTCCACTTCGCCGCACACATACATGTCGGTCTCTTTGTTGATCAAGTGCGTCAATTGTTCGCGAAACATCGGATGATCTTCGACCAGAAGAATCCGGAATTTTCCTGAAGTTGGCCCGGTGCTGGTCATAGCTGGCTCAACCCCCGGCCGGGACCGTGCACGAAACAATCGTTCCGCCTTTGGGCCGCTCTTCGATTTGAAATTCACCGCCGACAACATTTGCGCGATACCGCATGATGCTGATTCCCACCCCGTTCATTTCCCTCTCGGTCCGCGAAAAACCGCTTCCATCGTCCGCGATGCTTAAACTCATCGCACTGGAGTTGGCGCTTAGTCGAACCTCGACATTGTGCGCCTTGCCATGCTTGGTCGCGTTATTGATCGCCTCCTGCGCAATCCGATAAAGGTGCGTCGCTTTTTCGTCGTGCAGGATTCGGCAGTCACCCGCAAATTCGAACGTGCAATCCGTGCCCAGCAGCCGGCTGGTTGAAGCGCTCAATTGCTGCAAGGCCGCCGGCAGGCCGGCTTCGTTTAGTTGCACGGGCACCAGCCCATGGGCGAGGTCGCGCGCTTGCTTGACCGATTCCCCCAGCAGCTTTTCTATCTCTGCCGCTGTTGCAGCCAACCTCTCCAAACGCTGCTCTTCCAGATCCATGCGCAATGAAGTTGTGGCGCAGCCGATTGCCGCGAGGCATTGGCAAAGCCCGTCATGCAGGTCGCGACCGATGCGCTGCTGTTCGTAATCGCTAACATCGATAATTTGCTGTTCGAGTTTTCGTGCGTGCTCGAGCAGCGAAATGCGCGCTTTGGATGCTCGCTGTT
>JBEEGY010000161.1:0-2643 GCA_041167145.1 Verrucomicrobiota bacterium | reverse complement strand
AGTTTGTCCTCCGGACTTAATTCGTCCATGCCGAGAATCGCGATGATGTCCTGGAGGTCGCGGTAGCGCTGCAACACTTTCTGGACGCCGCGAGCGACTGCGTAGTGCTCTTCGCCCACGATTTCGGGCGCGAGCGACTTCGAAGTCGAGGCGAGTGGATCGACCGCGGGATAAATTCCGAGCTCGGCGATGGAACGCTCGAGCACGATCGTCGAATCCAAATGCGCGAACGTATTTGCCGGCGCCGGATCGGTCAGATCGTCCGCCGGGACATAAACCGCTTGTACAGAAGTGATCGAACCTTTTTTGGTCGACGTGATGCGCTCTTGCAGATCGCCCATCTCCGCGGCCAGCGTCGGCTGGTAACCGACGGCCGACGGCGTGCGTCCGAGCAACGCCGAAACTTCCGAGCCCGCTTGGGAAAAACGAAAAATGTTGTCGATGAAAAGAAGCACGTCCTGATTGCGTTCGTCACGGAAGTATTCCGTCATGGCGAGCGCGGAGAGCGCGACACGCAGACGCGCGCCGGGCGGTTCGTTCATCTGGCCGTAGACGAGCGCGACCTTCGATTTGCTCAAATCTTTCTGATCGATAACGCCCGCTTCGCTCATCTCTGTATAAAGATCGTTGCCTTCGCGCGTCCGTTCGCCCACACCGCCGAAAACGGACAAACCGCCGTGGCCCTTCGCGATATTGTTGATCAGTTCGAGAATAACGACTGTTTTGCCAACGCCGGCGCCGCCGAACGCGCCGACTTTTCCGCCTTTGGTGAAAGGACAAATGAGATCGATGACTTTAATTCCGGTCTCAAGAATCTGCGCTTTAACGTCCTGTTCCATGAGCGAAGGCGCGGGCCGATGAATCGGATAGCGCTTCGTGAATTTTACCGGGCCTTTGTTGTCCACGGGATCGCCAGTGACGTTGAAGACGCGGCCAAGAGTCCCCTCGCCCACCGGGACGGTGATGGGACCGCCCGTATCGTTAACGTTCATTCCACGCTTGAGGCCCTCGGTCGAGGACATCGCGATCGTGCGCACCCAGTTTTCGCCGAGATGCTGCTGCACCTCCAGCGTGAGTTTGGTCGGGTTGCCGTTGACTTCGTATTCGAGCTCGAGCGCGTTATAAATTCCCGGCAAATCGTTGCCTTGGGGAAATTCAACGTCCACGACGGGACCAATCACCTGAACAATATTTCCTTTATTCATAAATCGTAATTAAGAGCCGAGCGCCATTTGCGCAGTCGCGATCTCGAGCAGCTCGGTCGTGATGCTGGCCTGGCGCATCTTGTTGTATTCGAGTGTGAGATCTTTGATGAACTGGTTGGCGTTGTCGGTCGCGTTCTTCATCGCCACCATGCGCGCACTTTGCTCCGACGCGCGCGCATCGAGAATCATCTGATAAACCTGATACTGAATGTAGTACGGCAGCATGACGTCGAGCACGGCTTCCGCGTTCGGCTCGAAAGTGTAGGTGGCCATAAGATCGACATCTTCATTCGCGCCCTCGGCCGCTTCGCCTTTCGGCAGATCGAAACTGCTGATCGGGAGCAACGTTCGCACAACGGGCTTCTGATTGACCGTGTTGATAAATTGCGTGTAGAGCACCGAAACTTTATCCACTTCGCGGTTCAGAAATTTTTCCATGGCAAACTTCGCGACCGCCTTCGTCTCAACGAAGGAGGGCGCATCTTTCAATTCGAAATCGGCGAGCAATTCCCGTTTTGTGCGCGTGACAAACTGCCGCGCCTTTCGTCCCGTGACTACAAAAACGCTTTTCGCGACCTCAAAATGCGACGCTTCGCGAAAAAGGTTTGTGTTAAGCGCTCCAGCCAATCCCTTGTCCGTGCTGATGATCAGGATGAGCTCCTTCTCAACCGGACGAATTTGTAGAAGCGGATGCGTTCGGGGGTCGGTGCGTTTTTGCAGCGAGACGAGGACCTTGTTCATCAAGCTCGCATAGGGCCGGCCGGCCAGTGCGTGCTGCTGCGCCTTGCGCATTTTCGACGCCGCGACCATCTGCATCGCCTTTGTCAGCTGGCCAATGTTGCGGATCGATTTGATCCGGCGCCGTATATCCTTTGTGTTCGCCATTTCTTAAGATCTTAAAAATGTGGGAGGGGCCTTAGTGCCCCGATAAACATCGGAACCAAGTCGCGGCGCTGAGGCCTCTCCCACATTATTGCGCCATGTTCTGTAAAAACCCATGGCTGATAACGACGCCCACCGTGCAAACTTGAGGTCGCAATTTGCGACCTCAAGTTTGTAACCTCCTCAGCCCTAAGCTGAAAGGCAAAGTCTTTGGGGAACCGTTGCCGGTTCCGCCGCAGTTGTTCGTTTAACCGTTTGGTTGTGACTTGATAAATCGCAGCCAAGTCCGAATCCAACATGACGCGCTGGCCGCGGATCAAATGAATCGCGACCTCGATATTGTCGATCTTGCGCCTGGGGGACATGGTTGGATCAAATTCGCGCAACGAAATCATTGCCAGGTCGCCTTGAAATCTTCGAGCGCAGCCTTCAGTTGCGACTCGAGCTCTTCATCGAGCTGCTTCTTCTCACGAATCGCGCGAAGCAAACCTTCCTTCCGCGTCTGCAAATACTCTTGCAGTTTGGTCTGAAATTCTTTCACGCGATCGACCGGGAC
>JBEEGY010000160.1:0-17098 GCA_041167145.1 Verrucomicrobiota bacterium | reverse complement strand
CCTACGCCGGCGCGCCGCCGAGAGCGCCTGGAAGGGGAGGCGCGACGTCAGGTGCGATAACTTGTTTGGGAGGTTTTTCCGGCGGCATCTTCTGGCCGCTAGGTGGGGTCACGCTCGGTGGCGGATTGATCAGGCGCCCGTGCTCGATGATTTCTTTGATCTGCGCGCCGTCGAGAGTTTCGTATTCGAGCAACGCTTTGGCGATCACCTCGAGCTTGTCGCGGTTCGCGAGCAAAGTTTCCTTTGCTGTTTTATAGGCCTCATCGATAAACCTGCGCACTTCCTGGTCGATCTCCTCGGCGGTGGCTTCGCTGTAATCGCGGGCGCGTGAGATGTCCCGACCAAGGAAAACGTAATCTTCGTGCTCGCCGTACTCGACCATGCCCAACTTTTCGCTCATGCCCCATTCACACACCATTTTCCTCGCCATGGCTGTGGCCATTTTGATGTCACCGGCGGCGCCATTGGTGATATCCCCGAAAGCAATTTCCTCAGCAACGCGGCCGCCCATTTTCACAGTGAGACTGGCCATCAATTCGTTTTTGCGGTTGGTGTATTTGTCTTCTTCGGGCAACCACATGGTCGATCCTAGGGAGGGACCGCGCGGAATGATGGTCACCTTGTGGAGCGGCTCGGTGTGCGGCAAAAGTTCGAGCAGCAACGCGTGTCCAGCTTCGTGATAGGCAGTGTTTGTTTTCTCCTTTTCGCTCATGGAGAGACTCCGCCGTTCCTTGCCCCAGCGAACTTTGTCGCGCGCCTCTTCCAACTCGGCGAGCGTGATTCCTTTTAATCCGCGACGCGCCGCCAGTAGGGCCGCTTCGTTAATGACATTGGCGAGCTCGGCGCCAGAGTATCCGGGCGTGCCGCGCGCAACCACGGCAAGATCGACGCCCTCCGCGAGTTTCACTTTCTTGGAATGCACGCGCAGAATTTCTTCGCGGCCCTTCACGTCGGGTAGATTGACTGTGATCTGTCGATCGAAACGTCCAGGCCGCAACAAGGCGGGATCGAGAACATCGGGCCGGTTCGTCGCCGCGATGATGATGACACCTTCCTGCGTGTCGAAGCCGTCCATCTCGACGAGCAAGGCATTGAGCGTTTGTTCCCGCTCATCGTGTCCGCCGCCGACACCGTGGCCGCGATGACGGCCGACCGCGTCAATTTCGTCGATGAAAATAATGCAGGGCGCGGATTTCTTGCCTTGTTCGAACATGTCGCGCACGCGCGACGCACCGACGCCGACAAACATCTCGACGAAATCCGAACCGCTGATCGAAAAGAACGGAACGTCTGCTTCGCCGGCAATGGCGCGGGCGAGCAGGGTTTTTCCGGTTCCCGGAGGGCCGACAAGGAGAACGCCTTTCGGAATGCGGCCGCCGAGTTTCTGAAATTTTTTCGGATCGCGCAGAAACTCGACGAGCTCCTGCACTTCATCTTTCGCTTCTTCGACGCCGGCAACATCGCGGAACGTGATCTTGTTCTTATCACGCGCGAGCATGCGCGCTTTCGATTTACCAAAGTTAAGCGCGCCTTTACCGGCCATGCGGATCTGCTGGCGGAACAATAGATAGAGAATCAAAAGAAAAACGGCGATGGGCAGAAAACCAACCACGGTCTGCGCGACCACATTGGATTCGGTGACGATGGCCGGCTGAATTCCCGCGGAGGCAAGCTTCTCCTGCAAGTTGGAATTGAAGTTGAGATAAACGGTTGTGCGAAATTGCACAGGCTGTCCCTGGCCGGCGCCCTGTTTGATGTAATAGCCCTTCAAAGTTTGCGTAGGGCGGCCATCTTCGACCACGAGCTTGAGCGGCAGATTTTTGTCGACAACGATCTGTTTGTTCTCGATCAGCTCGAGAAAGCGATTGTAAGGAACGTCTTCGACGTTGGCATAGGCGCCGCCGCGGAACAGCACGGCCAGGCCGATCAAGGCAAACGCGATCGCGATCAGGATGACGCCGCGCCAATTGAAATTGGGCTCGTTCCCGCGCGCCTTATTCTCCTTATTGGAGTTGCGGTCAGACTGAGGCATAGGGTTTTACTCGCAAACGCAGGCTAACATGAGCTTTTTGGCAATGCAAAGAGCAGGAGCCGTTCCGATGGTGATAAGTGATCAATGAATGGTGGAGATTATGCTTGTGCAAGATCGACATCGTTGCGGTGGGGGATGTTCAACAGTTGAAGCAATCAGGGCTTACAGTAGCTTCGATTTAACATCGTCATGACGGAATTGGTCACCACAGTCGCAGACAAGATCGATCGCGCCGTGCAAAAGGTCACACCCTTTGCTTATCGGCTGCGCCGGCGCGGCCGGCGCGTCATGCGCCGGGCCTTGCGCAAACCGCGCAGCGTCTCAGAGGGGCCCAATCTTTTGCCGCTGCTCATCCAGGTGCTGGCGAGTTTTTCCAAGGCCGACGGCGTCCTCCTCGAGGAAGAGATCGACTCGAGCCTCGGTTTCTTGCGCTACGATTATCCGGAAGCGGTTTATTCGGAGCTACGCCAGCTGTTCCGGCAGGCGCTTTACGAGCAGCAAGACCTCTCGGCCATGGCGCAAAAGCTCGGAACGCAATTGAGCACCGACCGCAAAATCATGCTGGGCGTGCAGCTCTACGATTTGATCTCGCAAGCAGGCCTCAAACAGGAGCAGGTCGTCCAATTTTATTCGTTCATGTCGCAGCTGGGCATGGCGGCGCAGGCCATCGACATCGTTTATCAACTAAACGCCTCCGAAGATTCCGATCCCTCAATTTATCAGCGCGGCGCCTCCCCTCTGGAATCGCTTTCCTTTGGAAACAACGGAAAAGGCGACGTCACCCTGAAAAGTCTCAAAGAAAACGAGCGATTGCTCGCGTTTCGTTATCACGACTTGATTTTGCTAAAAAATTATAGCGGGCAAAACGTGTCCGTGCGCGGCCGGCCGTTGGTGCGCGGCGGCTTTTGCCGGATCTATCCGGGACAGCGAATTCTGGTGGGCGACCAGGTGCTGAGCTATCAGGAGCTGGCGCAATATTTCAACGCGAAGAAAAACGTTTCGCTGCCGCAAATTTTCATTCGCGTGAACAAAGACTCGGACGAAGTGGGGCTGGAGCGATCGCGTTCGCGGGAAAGCGCGCTCGAAATCACATTTGGATTGAAGGTGCGCGTAAAAGCGCTGCGCGAGGTCGACGCCGTTCTCAACAACATCAAGTTGAAAGCCGGAACGCAGGTCGAGGCGACGCTCGAAGACCGAATCATTTTCCACAACGACAGTGAGATGGATTTGATCGATCTGCGCCGGCGCGCGCGTGCCATGGGCGGCCGTTTTCAACTCAAGGCCTCGAAGTCGGAATATCTCGTCTCCAATAATCCGAGCTTGCTCGAAGCCGACGATATTCTGCTTTCGCCCGGAACAAGCGGCGACGTGCTGCTAAAGATTTTTTGCGATTACGACAAACGTGTGGGCCAGCTCCAGGTGATCGAAGCCGATCGACCAATCATGGTGGGCAGTTCGACGGTGCGATCCAGTGCGCCGTTAAAAGACGGCGACACCATCCGAATCGATGTCGGGCAGTTTTTGCGCTGCAATTTCTCGGAACGAATCATCGAGGAAGAACGCAACATCATTCGCACACTCAACGTGAACGAAGTCACGCATCGGTTCAGCAACGGGGAGGTCGGACTCGATGGAATTTCGTTTTCGATCACGCGCGGCGAGCTGGTTTGCGTAATGGGGGCGAGCGGTTCCGGAAAAAGCACGCTCCTCAAAGTGCTGGCCGGTCAGCTTCAGTCCAGCAGTGGCGACGTGGTTTTGAACGGGCAGTCCCTTTATCCGAATCTCGAGGCGCTCAAACATTACATCAGTTACGTGCCGCAGGAAGATGCGTTTGACGAACACCTCACGATTGGCGAGAACCTGCAATTCGCGGCCGCGATTCGTTCCCCGCATCTTTCGCGACGCGATCGCATGCGGCGTTTGGAAGCGAAGTTGGTAGAGCTTGGATTGGGCGAGCGTCGCGACGCCGTGGTCGGCAGCGCCGTGAAGAAAACGCTCAGCGGTGGCGAACGCAAGCGGCTCAATATCGGTCTCGACATGATTGGCATGTCGGACGTCTACCTCTTCGACGAACCGACTTCCGGTCTTTCCTCGAAGGACTCCGAGCACGTCATCGAGATCATTCGCAGCATGGCGCACAACAAGATCGTCATCGTCACGATCCATCAGCCGAGCTCGAAATTGTTTCAGATGTTTCACAAAGCCATGTTGCTCGACAAAGGCGGGCGCCTCGTTTTCTTCGGCACGCCTTCGGACATGCTGCGTTATTTCGCGGAGGCGGAACATCAACATCAATTCGGCGCGGAGCTGGGCGCTTGTCCATCGTGCGGAACAACGCGTCCCGAGTTTATTTTCGATGTGCTGGAAACGCCGCTGCGCGACTTGAGCGGCGATATTATTTATGAGGAGAACAATCGCGGGCAGTTGGTCGCGGCGCGCCGCTACTCGCCGGAATTCTGGCGCGACAAGTATGAAGCGTTTCGTCTGATCCAGGATGTCAAACAGGTCTCTCTCCGCAAAGAGCCGGCCTTGCCCTTGCCGGCGGCCCCGACGCAAAAGAGGCGCACGCCGTTTCGTTGGCACGACGAGTGGACGCAATTTCGCACGCTGCTGTGGCGCTCATTCATCAGCAAGCTGCGTAACCGCGCCAATCTTGTCATCACGATTGGGGTGGCGCCCGTCCTCGCCTTGCTCATCGCCACGCTTCTGCGTTACTCCGACAGTGGTCACTACGATTTCGCGTCGGCCTATCACATCCCGACGTTTCTATTTTTAAGTTTGATCGTGGCCATGTTCCTCGGCCTGACCAACAGCGCCGACGACATCATTCGCGATCGTGCCGTGTTGCAACGGGAACGCAACCTGAGTGTGCGGCTGCCCTACTACGTGATTTCAAAAACGGCCACGCTCGGCGTCTTTGCCTTGGTTCAATGCGTCCTGTTTGTCCTGATCGGCAACTACGTTCTCCAGATTCGGGGAATGTTCTGGATCGATTTGGGGATTGTGTTCATCACCGCGATGAGCGGCGTGGCGCTTGGCCTTGTCATCTCATCGCTCGTGGCCGATCCCAAGACGGCCGCCAACATCGTCCCGCTTGTGCTCATTCCGCAGATCATCATGGGAGGAGCGCTTATCAAATACGAGGACATGAATCGGAACCTCGCCTTGGTTTATGCCCTCACGCATTGGTTCCGTGAGCATCCGACGACAGAGCAGGGTAAAAAGATGGACAGCAAACTACAGGTGCCGTTCGTCTGCCAGTTTATCGCCATGCGCTGGTCGTATGAAGAGATGGTGGTCGCGCAAGCCAAGCTCAATCCATTGACGCGTCGACAAGACCGCGCCCAACGCGAGATCGATCGCATCGTGTCCCAGCATCGGCAGGACCCAGCGAAAAGTAAGCGGCTCGATGATTTAAAGGAAACGCTTGCCGTCCTCTCCGGCTTGGAGGCGAGGTCGACGCGCGAGCTCGGTCGTTATTTTCGTTTTATCGATCAGATCCTTGATGGAAAACGGCCGTTTGATCGCGCGTTTTTCAATAATGCAAAGGGCGGCGTGACGGCCGAGCAGATTTATGTGAACCAAAAAGTGTCCGACTTGATTTCCAACGCCGAGATGGAACAGAGCGATTATCGGCGCGGTGGAAAGCCGAATGTCTTTTTCGGGGCGGAAAAACGCTATCTCGGCACGAAGATTAACATCTTTGTTTTCAACACGATTGTTTTGGTTGGCTCGACACTGGGATTGCTTGGCTTGCTGCATTGGATTCTGCGCCGGCAACTCGAAGTGCGGCGCAGCGGGACATAACGCCGACATGCTTTTTACAGTTGTCATCCTCAGCGGAGCGTAGCGAAGTTGAAGGATCTCTCAAAAGCATCTTCGGCACGCTTGTTTCTCGCGCTTGCTTGTTCGAAGACTAGCGAGCTAATGTAAGGTCCCTCGGCCGACCGCGGTGACCTCGGGACAACACGGATGGCAGATGGAAGCGCGAAGGAGCTGAACATGAGCAAAACAAAAGAGAGTACCACGCGCCTAATCGTCGCTGCCAGCGAGCACGATGCCGACATGCTGTATGCGACCAGATTTTGGGCGCCCGATCCCTTTATTTTTCTGCAGCGCAATGGTAAACGCACGCTGGTCCTAAGCGATCTTGAGATCGATCGGGCCCGCAAACAGGCGAAAGCGGATGAGTTTGTTTCCTTCAACCAACTGGAAAGTGAGGTGCAGGGAAAAGCGAGGAAGGCGCCGCCCTATGAAAAAGTGCTTTCGCATTTTCTGCGCAAACGCGGTGTAAGATCGTCAATCGTTCCTGGAAATTTCCCGCTCGGTTACGCGCGGGCGCTGGCCGGAGACAAAATTCGGCTTCAGCCTACTAACGGTTTGTTCTGGCCGCAGCGTGAAACCAAATCGGATGAAGAAATCCAAATGATGAGCCGCGCGTTGCGAATCACCGAAAGTGGATTGGCCAGGGCCGTCGAAGTTTTAAAAGCGTCGAGGTTTGGTCCCGGAAGAAAGTTGCGCTGGGCCGGGAGGACTTTGACTTCGGAGATTCTGCGGGCGGAAATTGATTCGGCAATCTTGCGCGCTGGTGGAACACCCAATGGGACGATTGTCGCGGGCGGCGATCAAGCCTGCGATCCGCACGAGCGTGGGTTCGGGCCGCTCTATGCGAACTCACTGATCATCCTGGATGTTTTTCCGCGCGACGCGAAAACCGGTTACTTCGGCGACCTTACGCGGACCGTGGTTCGTGGGCCCGCGAGAGATCCGCAACGGCAACTTTGGGAAACGGTAAGGGCCGGACAGGCGCTGGCGTTGAAAAGAGTTAAAGCCGGCGTGGACGGCGCCACCATTCATAAAGCGATCCAGGATTTTTTCGCGAAACGCGGTTATCGTACGGAAGTGCGCGACGGCCGGCAGGTCGGGTTCTTTCACGGCACCGGTCACGGGCTGGGCCTCGAGATCCATGAGTATCCGCGCTTACAAAAAGTGACGCTGAAAGATCGACAAGTACTCACGGTAGAGCCGGGGCTGTATTACCCGGGGACAGGGGGGGTGCGACAGGAAGATGTCGTGGTCGTGACCAAAAACGGCCACTGGAAGCTGTCTCGTTTTCCAAAGCAATTGGAAATATGACCGCGCACTGCGTGTCAGCCTGAGCGGAGCGAAGTATCTCGCACGCGAAGTCCGGGCGCACTCAGTTCTTGAACGGTTTGATTTGCGTGTGAGAGGTCCCCCAGTCGCCGCGGCGACTTCCGGATGACCGAGAGAGCGCGGTGGGATTGAAATGAACGAACGACTCAGCGCTCTGTCTTATCAATAGACACACTTAAAACAGGTATGTTCTACCCTTACGGCTTTTTCGGCTCCAGCTGGCTCATCTATGTAGGCGTCCCGCTGATTCTCGGATTGTGGGCGCAAATTCGCGTGAGCAGCGCGTTTCGGCGTTGGGGTGAGGTGCGCGCAAGTTCCGGCATTACGGGAGCCGAGTGCGCGCACGAAATTTTGCGCGCGGCCCAGATTAACGATGTCGATGTTGTTGAGACGAACGATTATCTCGGCGATCACTACGACCCGTCGAAAAAAAGGCTTTGCCTGTCCACTAACGTTTACAACACGCCATCGGTGGCGTCTTTGGGAATCGCGGCGCACGAAACCGGACACGCTATTCAGCACGCCAAAGCCTATGCGCCGCTGAAAGCGCGCATGGCCATTGTGCCAATGACGATGTTCGTGTCGCAAATGCTTCCGTTCGTCATCATCGGCGGATTGTTTTTTCATATCACCGGGCTGATCACTCTCGGAATTTATTGCTTCCTCGTGCTGGCGGTTTTCCAGTTGATTACTCTTCCAGTGGAATTCGACGCATCACGGCGCGCGAAAATCATTCTCCAGCAGATGGGAATCGTTCAGCCGGGGCCGGAAATGGCCGGCGTGAATCAGGTCCTGAATGCGGCTGCGCTTACGTATGTGGCGGCATTTGTGGCCGCACTCGGAAATTTGCTCTGGCTCATCTCGATGCGCGACCGGCGCAGTTAATCGGCGCCGTTGAAGAAGATGAATCCATCGATCGCATTACCATCCGCGCGTCGCATCACCGATTTGTTGTCGTCCGGTCTCGAAACGCGTGGTAAGTCTAAACGCACGGCGATGGACCAACCGCGAACGGACGAAGATCAGCAGTTGGTGGCGCGCACTCAATCAGGCGACGCTGCGGCGTTCGATCAACTGGTGGTCAAATATACGCCGCGTCTTTACGGACTCGTCTACAACATGACCTCAAATCATGAGGACACGAACGATCTACTGCAGGACGTCTTCTCCAAGGCCTACAAGGCCATTCGCGGTTTTCGGGGTAAATCGTCCTTTTATACCTGGATCCATTCGATCGCGGTCAATATGACCCTCAATTTCCTGAAGAAACGGGGCCGCCGTTTCCACCTCAGTCTGGATGATGTCGACGCCAGCATTCAAAACGACAAGGAATTCCTGGAACTGACTCAAACCAGCAGCCCCGTGAGGGAGGCAGACCTATCCGAGCTCCAAAAAAGGTTGAACGAGGCCATGATGAAATTGTCTGATGAACACAGAGCCGTGGTCACCATGTTCCATATTCAGGGGATGCCTCACGCTGAAATCAGCAAAATCTTGCATGTTTCCGAAGGCACGGTACGCTCTCGGCTCTTTTACGCGAATCGACAGTTGCAGAATTATCTGGACGAATTCCGGAAAAACCCTGTTGCTTAACAACCCGCGGCAAAATGGACGAATTTAACGACAACGAAATTGGGAAGCTTCTTCGGCTGAAAAAATACGAGCAGCCGCACCCCGGTTATTTCGATAACTTCCTGCACGAGTTTCATCGCCGTCAGCGCGACGAACTGCTGCGCGAGCCGCTTTGGAAAATCTTTCTGCAACGAGCGCAGGACTTCATGTTCCGTTTGAATGTGCGTTCGCTCACATCTTACCCGGCCGCGGTTGCCGCGATCGTGGTCTGTGCGGCCATTGTTTCATTGAAGATTTATCAGGGACCGGAAACCACCACCAACGTCGCGAAACAAAATCGCCCGGCGTTTACCGCGCCGGCGAATGTTGAGGGAGAATGGACGCTGGCGTCGCCTGTGGCTACGCGGGTTACCGCGCAGCCGATTCGTAGATTAAACGAAAGCGTTTCAACTCACTCCCGCAACGGCGGGACGCCGCCGCGCTACGTGCTCGATAGCGTTCCCGTGAGTTATGATACAGCGTTCCGGTTCTAGCCGGGTGCCGGAATTTCTCCGGACTCGGTCTCTCGCGGTGTCGAGACTTGCCCTGGCCTTTGGCTTTGTTGCGATTGTCGATCTTGCCTCCGCGCAGGTAGCGCTGCCGCCATGGCATATGCTTTTCCATGTTTATGCCCAGGACGGCTATTCCGTTCTCCCTTTCGATCGAAATGCAGACCAATCGGCTACCGCCATCAGCCGCGAAGTGAAAGACATTTTCGACCGATCGGCCAAAGCGGTTGTCAAAATTCACGGTGTCGATGAGCACAGTGAAATTTGCGGCACTGGTTTCTTTGTCGATCCAACCGGCATGCTTTACACCTCCTACACCGTGGGGGGAGAAGCCGGAAATTTCACGATTGAATTCGATGGCAGACAATACCCGGCCCGCCAAGTCCTTGCCGATCTTCGTAGTGGTGTTGCCATGTTGAAAGCCGACCTGGCTACGCCTGCCTTGCCCATTGGTCGATCGGAGGAACTCGAAGTCGCTACTCCGATCGTTATGATCGGGTTTCCGCTCGATCTTCCCAAAACTCCCAGCTTTGGCATGATCGCGGGGTTTGATCGCAAATATCTTGGTCGCTATCTCTCGACCACTCACCTCCGCGTCAACGTCCCCGCGCAACGGGGCGAAGCGGGTGCGCCTCTTCTGAACTTGAAAGGCGAAGTCGTTGGCATGCTGGTTAAAAGTTTGGAAAACAATTCATCGTGTTACGCCTTGCCGATCGACGCCGCTGAAAAAATCCGCAGCGACTTTGTGCGTTTCGGCGAGGTCCGGCACGGTTGGATAGGCGCCAATGTTTCGGAAGCCAGCACTGGTGTTGAAGGATCACGGGCGGAAATAACCTCTGTTCTTGACGACAACGCCGTCGACGCCGGTATGAGACCTGGCGATATCTTGCTCCAAGTCGGGCGCACAAAAGTGCGGGAACCCGAGGACGTTCTCGACGCCTCGTTTTTCATAAGTGCCGGCGACACCGTGCCGATTACAGTTCATCGAGGCGATGAAACAATTACTGTTAATGTGCAGGCTGATTTTCATCCGGCGACCAAGCGCGTTGCTGCACCACCTTCGTCCAACCGGGCGATCCCGCTGAATCTGCAACCGTCGAGGCCGGACAACACGCCGTAAGGCCGAGGGCGTTTTTGAAACGCCGCTTTGGCTGGGGTTCAGCCGCCTTATAGCATTTTGCGAAACTCCGCTTCGTCGATCACGCGCAGGCCAAGCTTCCTGGCTTTATCCAGTTTGCTTCCAGCTGCCTCACCCGCGAGCACGTAACTCGTCTTTTTGCTCACGCTGCCGCTGACTTTCCCGCCGCGTGCGATAATCATCTCCGCGATTTCTTCGCGCGGCTGGCCGAGCGTGCCCGTTATGACCCATGTCGATCTTGCAAACGGCGAATCGGCCGTTTGCTCGCGACGCGGCTCGATCTGTGGACGGACACCGAGTTTATCGAGGCGTGCGATGATCTGCCGATTATGTTTCTCCTGAAAAAATTGATGGATGCTTTGCGCGACCACTTCACCCACGTCGAAAATCCTTTGTAGTTCGTCGACCGATGCTTCCATCAATTTCTTAAGACTTCGAAAATGTTCGGCCAAAGCGCGCGAAGCGGTTACGCCGACATGAAGAATTCCCAATCCGAATATCAAACGCCAGAACGGACGCCTTTTGCTCCCTTCGATTGCTTCCAGCAAATTGCCGATGCTCTTCTCGCCCATGCGTTCCAGGATCGACATCTTCTCGGCGGTGAGCTCGTAGATATCGCTCACGTCGTGCACGAGTTCGCGACCAACGAGTTGTTCCACCATCATTTCGCCCAGGCCTTCGATGTCCATGGCGCCACGCGAGGCGAAGTGCTCGATTTTTCTCTTCAGTTGCGCTGGACATTGACTATTGATGCAGCGCACCGCCACCTGCCCTTCGTCCTTCACCACTTCGCTGCCGCACTTTGGACAACGAACCGGCATGCGGAACCTCTTCTCTTTTCCCGTGCGCGCTTTCGCTCGCACCTCGACAACCGCCGGAATCACTTCGCCGGCTTTTTCGATCACCACACGATCGCCGATGCGAATGTCCTTTCGCGCAATCTCTTCTTCGTTGTGCAAGGTTGCGCGGCTCACCGTGCTGCCGCTGACCAGCACCGGTTCGAGCACCGCCACCGGCGTCAATGTCCCAGTGCGGCCAACCTGAACGACAATGTCGATCAAACGTGTTTCCACACGCTCCGCCTCGTACTTATATGCGATGGCCCAGCGCGGCGACTTCGCGGTAAAGCCAAGCCGCTCGCGTTGTGCGAATGAATCCACCTTCACCACCGCGCCGTCGGTTTGATAGGGAAAATCGTGGCGCAATTTATCGAGTTCATGAATTCGCTTTAAAATTTGGTCGACTGAGTCGGCCGCCCACCAGCGCTCGCTCGAAGGCAGTCCGAGTTGCTTGAGCAAGGGAAAAATCTTCGAGTGAAGATCGACATCTACGCCTGCGAGAGCTCCGGTCCCGTAAAAGACAACACCGAGCGGGCGCTTCGCCACAATGGCCGGATCAAGTTGTTTAAGCGAACCGGCCGCTGCATTGCGTGGATTTGCAAACACGGGCAAGCCCGCTTCGCTTCGTTCCGCGTTTAATTTCTCGAAGCCCTTCTTGTCCATAAAAACTTCGCCGCGCACTTCGAGAAGTTTGGGTGCCTTTCCGCCCAATTGATCGGGAACGGAGGGAAGCGTGCGAATGTTTTGCGTGATGTCGTCGCCGATGGTTCCGTCGCCGCGTGTGGCGGCGTGACGAAGCTTTCCATTTTCATAAAGCAGCGAGACCGCGACGCCGTCCACCTTCGGCTCGATCACAACCGGGATTTTTTCATCCGGCAAAAGCTTTGTGATGCGCGCGTAAAAATCCGCGACCTCCTCCTCGGAATAGGTATTGTCGAGGCTAAGCATCGGAACCAGATGCGTGATTTGTCCGAACGCTTTCAGCGGCTTTCCGCCAACGCGCCGCGTTGGCGAATCCGGCGTCGCCAGCTTCGGGAACTTTGCTTCAAGATCGCCAAGTTCCTTGTAGAGCTTGTCGTACTCGCGATCGCTGATCGTCGGCGCAGCCTCTTGATAGTAGCGCCGATTATGTTCCTCGATCTCCTCCCGCAATTGCGCGATACGCTTTCCAGCCTGCTTCTCTTCCACGGCCATGTTGCATGATATGACGGACAACAGGCTCGGCAATCACCCAGGGATTGTCATTCCGGGCAAAGCGAGGAATCCCGCCATCGAAGTTAGCGCCACACAAGTTTTGCCGTGTGAGCCGTCATCCTATGTGAGGTCCCTCGCTCCCGCTCGGGATGAGGGCGATGAGAGATCGCGCGTTGGGCTTCCATTTTTGTCGCGGAGGGGCTTATCATCGGCGTTGTGAAGCCAGCCGAACGGATCCTCGGCGTCGAAGGTGGCGGCACCAAGACGGCGTGGGTTTTAGTCGAACGCGACGGCGAGGAACTGCGCATCGTCGATCAAGGAAAGCTTCCGCCCTCCAATTTGCGTCTGACCGCGCCGGACCGATTGCGCGCAATTTTGTCCGAGCTGCCAAAAGAAATCGATCGCGCCGGAATTTTTCTGGCCGGCTGCGGGACGGATGAAGATCGACAATCGCTCTTGCGGCTGTGCGCGGAGATTTGGCCGGGTGCGAAAATCATTACAGGCAGCGATCGTGATTCCGGATTGGCCGCTGCTTTGGGTCATGCCGATGGAATTGCTGTGAACGCGGGCAGCGGCTCGTCCGTCACGGGAAGGCGCGGCGAAAAAATCGAGAAGGCGGGGGGCTGGGGACATATTCTTGGTGACGCGGGCGGCGGATATTTTCTTGTTATTCAGGCGCTGCGTTTGATTTTGCGCGAATACGATCTGCATCGCGGCGAAGTGCAGTTCACGGAAAGAGTTCTGCGAGCGCTCTACCTGAATAATCTCGACGAGATCGTGCGGTGGGCACAAACCGCGGATAAGATGGAAGTCGCGATGCTGGCGCCGGTTATTTTCGAGGCGGCAGCGGAGGGCGACACGCGCGTCATGGAAATCATTGAGGAAGGCGCGCGCTGCCTGTGCGAATACACCGAAGCGGTTGCGACGCGCCTGCATCTTCTCGCGCCGAAGGTGATTTTGCTTGGCGGCCTGTTCCATCGCGACTCGATCTACACGCATGCCTTTAAGCGCAGAGTGAAGAAGAATCTTCCCGATGCGCGAGTCGCGACCGCGGAGCGCGCGCCGGAGTTGGGCGCAGCCTGGCTGGCCGCGGAAATGGGCGACCAGGCCACGGTTCGAACGTTGAGCCGTGACGACAAGATCGACAATCTCGCCGCCGCGCTTACCGAGCAACCCAACCCCCGTTCGGGAAATCTGGAAAAGATGAGCTCGCGAGAACTGGTGGAGCTTTTCGTAGAAGAGGAAAAGTTTGTTCAGGAAGCCTTGCGTGGAGCGATTGGCGATCTTGCCAAGGCTGTCGAAATGGCGGCGGATTCACTGCGCAAAGGTGGCCGCTTGTTTTATGTGGGCGCGGGAACTAGCGGCCGGCTTGGCGTGCTCGATGCGAGCGAAATTCCGCCAACCTTCGGCGCGTCACCCGAACTCGTGCAGGGAATTATCGCTGGCGGAGCAGCCGCGCTTTCGCGCAGCGCGGAGGGCGCGGAAGACGAAAAAAATAATGGCGCGCTCGTAATCGATGAACGCGGAATCAAAAGCGAAGATGCTGTTGCCGGAATCACGGCAAGCGGACGAACCCCGTTTGTCCTCGGTGCGCTCGAACGTGCAAAGTCATTGGGCGCAAAAACGATTTTGCTGAGCTGCAATCCGGCGCGTTCCGAGAATGTAGATGTCGATCTTGCCATCGACCTTGAAACCGGCCCTGAGATTCTCACCGGATCGACAAGATTGAAGGCGGGAACGGCCACAAAAGTCGCGCTCAACATTATTAGCACCGGCGCGATGGTGGCGCTGGGCAAGGTGCGCGGCAATTCCATGATCGATCTGCAAATCCTGAGCACGAAATTGCGCGATCGCGCCGTTCGGCTCGTCGCCGAGATTGCCGGATGCGATTATGAGGATGCGCAAAGACGCCTGGAAGCGAGCGGTTGGAAGCTGCGTGCGGCGATCGATTCGGGAACGCGTGCCGGTTGAGCACAACTTCGTTTTTTATGTTCGCAGCTTAAGATTTCGGCGATTTTCCAGTGCGAAATTTTGCAGCACGTAAGCGCAAACGATCTTCGGGGAACGAAGAAAAAGAAACTCAACCGAAGGAAATTTTATGCTTTGGACTATTTTCGTTATTCTTCTTGTGCTTTGGCTGCTTGGATTGGTCAGCTCGTACACGATGGGCGGATTCATTCACATCCTGCTCGTCATCGCTGTGGTAGTGCTGATCATTAATTTGATCCAGGGGCGCCGCCCGTTGTAAGACCGACAATCGCGTTTTATGAAACCGGCCGGAATCATTGGTATCATCCTTATTGCCATCGGCATCATCGCTTTGGCGTACGGTGGGTTCACTTACACGAAGCGTGAGAAGGTTCTCGATATCGGTCCGATTCAGGCCACCGCGGAGAGACAGAAAACTAGTCCGGTCCCGCCCATCCTCGGCGGGATTTGTTTGGTTGGAGGGATTTTGCTCGTCGTCGTGGGCAGTCGACAGACTTAGGCCTGCGAGAGCGCCATCGGGAGCTGGAGAAAGGAAAGCTAGCTTCTCAAACGCTTTCAGCAGCGTTGCGGCCGTGCTTGAGAGATTTTGACGAGCGGACTTGTGGCTTCTCTGTGGATTTCTCGCAGCTGCGCAAGCCCAACGTTTCGAGCAACCGATGCAGGTGGGCAGAAAGTGCAATGGTTCAAGCTTTTCGATTTCGGATGCGTGGACATCCCGAAAAGCGAGCATGTCTTCAAAACGATCTTCCCGCCAGCTCTCATAGCCACAGCTTCCCTTAAACTTCTTCGGGTTCTTAAATGTGCCGAACAGCATGTCCCAAAGCGGGATATCGGCGAAGTTGTTGGTATGGTGGTTAAACTGATGATGCACGCGATGCGATTCAGGCCGCTGAAAAATGAATCCAAGCCAGGAGGGCGTCCTGATATTCCAGTGATAGAAAAATTCGCCTACGGCAATCAGGACCGTGTAGTAACCAGCCGCTCGAATGCTGCCGCCGAATAACGGATAGACGATCAAACTACTGAGAACAGAATTGATCCAGATTTCGACCGGATGTTTGTAGAAGCTGGTGACAATTTCCAAACGACGAGCCGAGTGATGGATTTGATGCAGCGTTCGCCAGAGAAATTGTGATTCGTGGCGATAGCGGTGCCACCAATAGTAAACAAAGGTGGAGAACAGATAGATGATTAGCGCCGACGACCAGTCGCCGAGATAATCTCTAAAGTGAAAGATCGAGGTATTTGCCAACCAACGGTTCCAAGTCTGCCCAGCCAGAAGAGTAATGCCGAGTTGAATTGAGTTGATCAGGATCACTCGGCCCCACCAGGCATCCACACGTGGCAACGCCATGGCTGGCCACAATCGCTCTGCCAAGATGCAGCCAGCCGCGATTCCAAAGATGATTAATAGGTTCATGTAGCGATTATCATTCACCGCACGACTTCGCGTTAATCGATAATATATTGACTACGCATCGATTAAATCGATGATCGAGGAATTAATATTCATCATTTGGAACTTTTTTATCATGTGGCTAAGAATCGAGGCATTAGCGCTGCCTCACGCAAAATGCCCTATGGAATTCAGCAACCGGCGATCAGCGGGCAGATTTTGCAGCTCGAGAGAACCATAGGGACCAAACTGTTTCACCGCCGACCGTTCGGTCTGACTCCCGCAGGAGCCAAATTGCACTCGGAGATCGAGCATTTCTTTGCCGGCCTACGGGAACTTCCGGATCAGATTCTTGGCCATGCGAAACAACACCTAAGGCTTGCCGCGCCCGCCGCAATTCAACGTGATTATTTGCCGGGCATTCTAAAAGAATACAAACGTCACTCTCGCGATTTTGCTCTAACTCTGTACGATGCGAATCAGGCCACTGCGGAAGAGTTACTTCGTAAGCACGAGATTGATATCGCAATAACCGAACTGGAGGGCAGGCCCGCCAAATTCGTCAAATCCTGCATGCTCGTGCGGCTGCCTTTGGTTCTCGTTGTTTCCAAACGGACCGCGGGTCACTCGCTCGCTGATTTCTTTCATAACCGTACTCCGACGGAAAGCTTGATTTCGCTTCCTCAAGATGAAGTGATATCCAAGCTCTTTCATTCCGGGCTAAAGAAACTCGGATTGGGTTGGACACCGACAATTGAGGTTAGCACGCTTGAATTGATTGACACTTATGCCTCGCTCGGTTTCGGCGTGGGGGTTTCGGTAGCAATCCCGCGAGCGGGACGGAAAAGCGATTTACGCGTAGTGCCGCTTCTGAGATTCCCGCCTTTAAATATTGCTGCGCTTTGGGCGGGTGATTTGCCAGAGCCAGCAGCAACCTTCCTGACAGATGTCAAAAAACTTGCGGTCGCGCTAAATAGGTAAAGCGTCGGTTGCGCTGGAAATGAAGTTGTCGATCTTACGATCGACTAACTGAACTACTCCGTCGCGCCGGCCTTGAGCACGGCGAAGGTTTTGCCGCCTTTGCGATCGAGGTAGAGCAGGACGCCGCATTTCGGATCGGCTTTGTTGAGCGCGTCGCGGAACGCTTTCACGTCTGGCACCGGCTTGCCGTCGACTTCAGTGATTACATCTTCGCGCTCGATGCCCTGTTGCGAAGCCAGACTGTTGTCGGCCACG
>JBEEGY010000159.1:0-2609 GCA_041167145.1 Verrucomicrobiota bacterium | reverse complement strand
CAATGTTTCGCCGAAGATGCCGGAATGGAGCACGGTCAGCATCATCGATCCGTCGCCGCAAGACGAGAACGCCGCCTACGTCGCCGTAGATCGACATCGCCTCGATGATTTCAAGCCGTACATCTATAAGACGGCTGATCTCGGCAAAACGTGGGCCGCAATTGTGAATGGAATTCCCGGCGGCGCCTATGTGCACGCCGTCCGCGAAGATCCGAAACGCAAAGGACTGCTTTACGCGGGCACCGAACTCGGCGTCTTCGTGTCGTCCGACGATGGCGCGCATTGGCAACCACTCCAATTGAATCTGCCAGTCTCGCCCATTCATGATCTCGTTATTAAGGATGATGATCTGGTCGTGGCCACGCATGGTCGCTCGTTCTGGGTGCTCGATAACGTCACGCCGCTGCGTCAACTGAACGCGCAATCGGCCCAGTCCGATTCTGTCCTCTATCAGCCACAAACCGGGCTGCGTCTGCATTACCCGACCGAGTTCGACAAGCGTCAGCCGGTCGGTGACAATCCGCCGCCCGGCGCGATCATCGATTATTATTTCAAGAGCGCCCCCAAAGACGAGGTCACGCTAGATATCCTCGATGGGCAAGGAAAGCTTGTCCGTCATCTTTCCAGCAAAGAAAAGAAAGAAGGCGAACAGCCGCCGGAATGGCCGGACCGCCAGGAGCGCGTGAAAACCATCCCGGCGAACGAGGGCATGAATCGATTCGCCTGGGATTTGCGCTACAACGATCCTATCCGAATTCCGGGGGCTTTTTATACCGGAGATGGACCAAAGGGGCCGCTTGTTTTACCAGGCGACTATCAAGCGAAAATTACGGTCGCTGGAAAAAGCCAGACCGCGCCGTTGAAAGTCGCGATCGATCCGCGGACCAAAGGCCAGGAAGCGGCGCTGCAAAAACAATTTACTTTGTCGATGCAGGTGAACGATCGCATCTCGCAACTGCATCAGGCCGTCAATGAGATTCGCGAAGTGAAATCGCAGGTCAAGAATCTGCACTCACGGTTCGGTCAGGATGAACGATTGAAACCGGCGCTCACCGCGGCCGACGACCTGGACAAAAAAATGTCGGAAGTGGAGCAACAACTTATTCAAGTGAACACGAAAAGCTCTGAAGGAACGCTGGCGTTCCCGAGCATGCTCAACGAGCAGTTTGATACCTACAGTCATTTCATCGACATCGGCGATACGGAGCCGACCAAACCGGAGCTCGAAGTCTTTCAGATGCTCAGCGGAAAACTGGATGAGCAATTAAGGAAGTGGGAGCAAATCAAAAAGGATGACGTTCCGAAAGTAAGCGCCTTGATCAAACAGGTGGATCTGCCGGCGCTTGTGATCACGGCAAAAAAGAGCGAATGACGATCTTTGATTGGTGAACGCGCCTCAAGGAGCGGCGATTTCCAAACCGCCGTGGGCGATTTGTAAATCGCCCTTCCTTGTTGATTACCGGGTGGGCTCAGTTTTTATCGACGCTGTATTTGCCCGGCCCGATGAAGAGAATGCTTACGAGCAAGATCGACATCTCCAAGGCGGGAAGCTTTGTATAAAGACCGCTGCTGCCCCAGAGCCCGATTAGATGGACAAGCGTGATGACCAGAACAAACAGCACGCCGATGCGGAAAAATAATCCGAGGATCATGAGCACACCGCCCGCGCAACCGAGGACCGCGCCAACGAATCCCCAAAATTTGTAGTGCGCGTGAAAATCCAAATGCTTCATCGCGCTGCCGAAATGCTCCCAGCTCCCCTGCCCGCTCCATAAAACCGGCGCAATTAGAATGATGAAGATCAATCCGATGCTCGCCCGGACCAAAAGGAGGCCGGTCTCGCGGTATTTGCTGAGAAACTGTAAAGCTGCCATCGGCGCGAACTGTGATCGAGTAGAGCACGAATTTCAATCGAAAGGTGCACGCTACTGGCGGCCTGCTCCTTTCAGAACTGATCGCCATCAACTGGGTGACAATAGCCCAGCGTTTTAACGCTGGGCCATATCGGGAAGATCATGCAAGTCCCGGTAGGGACGAAAGAAGATCGATTCTGCCGTCCCCCCGGGGGACTTTGGCAAAATGAGATGGCATGTTGACCCCGCGTTAAAACGCTGGGCTATTTTCAAATCTCGTATCCAGAGTATTTATGAGGGGCGTCTAATCAGAATCTAATGGCCACGATTACACAGGCAGTGCTCCTCGCCGCTGGCCGCGGCACACGCATGCGCGACTTGACCGCCGATCTTCCGAAACCAATGATCGAAGTGCGCGGCAAGCCGGTGTTGCAGCACATCGTGGAAGGATTGCGCGGTGCTGGTGTGCGCGAATTTCTGATCATCGTTGGTTATCGCGCCGACGCAGTGCGCGAGCATTTCGGCGGGGGAAACCTTTTCAACATCGACATAAAATACGCGACGCAGGTCGTGCAGGATGGAACGGGACGAGTTGTCGATCTGGCGCACGATTTCACCGAGAACCTGCCGTTTATCTTGAGCTACGGCGATATTCTGGTCGATCCGGTTAATTATCGGCGAATTGTCGATCTTGATGATGACGCCGAGGCGGTCGTCAGCGTGAAACGCGACGAGGACGTGAGCAAAGGCGGCGCG
>JBEEGY010000158.1:0-4922 GCA_041167145.1 Verrucomicrobiota bacterium | reverse complement strand
CTCGAAGCGAAAGGCGAGATCGCGGCCCTCGCGGACACGATCAACAGCATGATCGACACGCTCGCGACCTTTGCGGATCAGGTGACGACGGTCGCTCGTGAGGTGGGTGTTGAAGGAAAACTCGGCGGCCAGGCGAACGTGCCCGGCGCGGCCGGAACGTGGCGCGACTTGACCGACAACGTGAACCAGCTCGCCGGCAACCTTACATCGCAGCTGCGCGCGATCGTCGATGTAGCGACGGCCGTGACCAAAGGCGATTTGACCCGATCGATTCAAGTCGCCGCCCAGGGCGAAGTCGCGTTCGTCAAAGACAACATCAACGAGATGATCCGTAATTTGCGCGACACGACATCTCGCAACAACGAGCAGGACTGGTTGAAAACGAACCTGGCGAAGTTCAGCCGGATGTTGCAAGGACAACGCGATTTGCTCGCGGTCGCGCGAATGATTCTTTCCGAGCTGGCCCCAGTGGTTTCGGCCCAGCAAGGCGTCTTCTATATTATAGACAACCCCGACAACAATGGGAACGATCCTGAGCTGAAGTTGCTTGCCAGCTACGCTTATCAGGATCGAAAAGGCGTTAACAGTCGTTTCAAACTTGGCGAAGGACTCGTCGGACAAGCCGCGCTCGAGAAAGAGCGCATTCTTTTGACGAACGTTCCGACTGATTATGTGCGTATCAGTTCTGGCCTCGGAGGAGCGGCGCCGAGGAATATCGTTGTGTTGCCGATTCTCTTTGAAGGCCAGGTCAAAGCGGTGATGGAGCTGTCGTCCGCCGAAGAATTTAATCCGACACACCAGGCGTTTCTCGATCAACTAACCGAGAGCATTGGAATCGTGCTCAACACCATTGAAGCGAACACCAGAACCGAAGATTTGTTGAAACAATCGCAATCTCTCGCTGCTGAATTGCAAAGCCGGCAGGAAGAATTGCAACAGACTAACCAGGAGCTCGAAGAAAAAGCGCGACAGCTCTTCGAGCAGAACGAGGAGGTGGAAAGAAAGAATCGCGAAGTCGAACAAGCCCGGCAGGCCTTGGAGGACAAGGCGCAACAACTTTCGCTGACCTCGCGTTATAAGAGTGAGTTTCTGGCGAACATGTCGCACGAGTTGCGCACGCCGCTGAACAGCTTGCTCATCCTGGCCGAACAATTATCCACCAATCCGGAAGGCAACCTGACTTCGAAACAGATCGAGTTTGCCAGGACCATTCGGGATTCAGGTGTCGATCTTCTGAAATTGATCAACGACATCCTCGATCTTTCCAAGGTCGAATCCGGGACCGTGACGGTGGATGTGGGCGAGGTCCGTTTCGAAGAAATGCAGCAAAACCTGGAGCGAACTTTTGGACACGTCGCCGAAAACAAGGGCCTCACGTTCAAGATCGACATCGACCCGACGCTGCCTCCAGCGATTTACACGGATGCGCAACGACTGGATCAGGTCCTGAAAAATCTGTTGTCGAATGCGTTTAAGTTTACGGAGCGCGGTTATGTCAGGTTGCAGGTCGCGCCTGCTCCGACTGGTTGGAGTGCCGCGCATCCGTCGCTCAAGCGGGCAAAGACCGTGTTCGCGTTGTCGGTGAGCGACAGCGGAATTGGAATTCCAACAGACAAGCAGAACACAATCTTCGAAGCGTTCCAACAGGCGGACGGGAGCACGAGTCGCCGCTACGGTGGAACGGGACTTGGCTTGGCCATCAGTCGTGAGTTGGCTCGGCTTCTCGGGGGCGAAATCAAACTCGAAAGCAACGAAGGCGAGGGCAGCACCTTCACCTTGTTCTTACCGGACTCGTTTTCGGCGGCGGAAAAGGAGAAAGGAAGCGGCGCTGTCGTCGCCGTCGCGACAGCCGAACATCAGCACAGCGAACCACCGACCGTTTCTCCGTTTACAAACGCGTCGATTCCGGATGACCGCTTCAGCATTCTGCCTTCCGACAAAACGATCATGATCGTGGAAGAAGATCGCGAGCTCGCGCAGTGGCTTTTGGAACAATCGCACGAAGCCGGGTTGAAGGCAGTCGTCACGCCGCAAGGGCGCACCGCGATGGCATTAATCCGTCAGTACGCGCCGATCGCGATTTCGCTCGATTTGCAACTGATGGACATTGATGGCAGCAAACTCCTGGAACGCATCAAGTCCGATCTTTCGACCCGGCACATTCCCGTCATCGCGTTATCGACTCACGACTCGGTTCGACAAAGCGCGTTAAAGTACGGCGCCATCGCCGCACTTGAGAAACCGATAAGCTCGGCGGCGATTCGGACCGTTTTAGCCAAGGCCGTGAGTATGGCGGCGGCCAAGACGAGGAAACTGCTCGTCGTCGAAGACGACGCGACTCAAAGGATGGCGATTCGCGAGCTGGTTGGAAACGAAACGGTCGAAATCTTGGAAGCGTCCAGCGCGGCCGAGGGCTTGGCCGCACTTCGCGATCAGGAGATCAACTGCCTGATTCTCGATCTAAATTTACCCGACATATCCGGTTTTAAATTGATCGAGCAGATCCGGGCCGAACATCAGCAACTGCCGGTCATCATTTACACCGGCAAAGATTTATCGCGAAAAGAGGAGGAGCAGCTGAACCGGCTCGCGCAGACGATCATTGTTAAGGACGTGCGCAGTCCGGAGAGGTTGTTCGATCAAACAGCGCTCTGGCTGCATCGAGATGTTTCGAAATTGCCGCAGGACAAGCGCGACCTCTTGCGGCGTTTGCACGATCCAAATGAAATCCTCGCCGGCAAAAAAATCCTGATCGTGGACGACGACATTCGTAACATCTTCGCGATGACGAGTCTGCTCGAGCGGTACAAAATCAATGTCATCTCCGCCGAAACCGGCAAAGCGGGCATCGAAGCGCTGCAAAAGGCCGGAGACATCGATCTCGTCCTGATGGACATCATGCTTCCCGAGATGGATGGCTATGACACGATGCGCGCGATTCGCCAGATGTTCAGCTTCAATCAACTGCCGATCGTGGCGTTGACTGCAAAGGCGATGAAAGGCGACCGCGAGAAATGCATTGATGCCGGGGCGAGCGATTACATCGCCAAACCGGTCGAAACCGAGGAACTGCTCTCGCTTCTGCGCAATTGGCTGCTGCGATGATGTCCGAGACCAAGAACAACACCGATTCTTCCGCGGACAAGGTGAACATCCTGGTCGTGGACGATCGTCTAGACAAGCTGCTGGCTTGCGAAGTGATGCTGGCTGACTTGAAGCAGAACATTGTCTGCGTTCACTCGGGCAAAGAAGCGCTCCGGCGTCTGTTGCAGGAGGATTTCGCCGCGATCCTGCTCGACGTGAACATGCCGGGAATGGATGGCTTTGAAACCGCCGCGCTAATTCGACAACGGCAGCGTTGCGAGACAACTCCGATCATTTTTGTGAGCGCGATCAACGACACGGTGAACCACATTTCGCGCGGATACTCGTTGGGCGCGGTCGATTACATTCTCACGCCGGTCGTTCCGGACATCTTGCGGGCGAAGATTGCCGTCTTTGTCGATCTTTTCAAAAAGACCGAGCAGATCAAACGGCAGGCGGAGGAGCGCGAAAATTTGATTCGCGAACAGGCGATCGCCGAACACGCGCGGGTGGAGGCGGAGCGCGCAAGCGAGGCGAAGGATCGTTTTCTTGCCATGCTCAGTCATGAGCTGCGCACCCCTCTTACTCCGGTCCTGGCGTCGGTTCTTATGCTCGAACGCGAGGCGAACGCTCCGGAGAGCATGCATCAATCCCTTCAGCTCATCCGCCGAAATGTCGAGCTCGAAGCGCGCTTGATCGACGATCTTCTCGATCTCACCCGAATCAGCAAAGGCAAAGTGCAGCTGAGCTTTGAAATTGTGGACGCGCACACGCTCTTGCGAAATGCGCTCGAAATTTGCCAATCCGAGATCGAAGAGAAAAAACTCGAGCTGCAAACTGAGTTTGCCGCCAAAAATGTTTATCTCCAGGCCGATCCGGCGCGACTGCAGCAGATATTTTGGAATCTCATCAAGAACGCGGTCAAGTTTACGCCCAACGGCGGAAATCTCTGTATTCGGACGACGAACAATGACGGCGGGGAATTTTGCCTTGAAGTCAAAGACTCCGGTTGCGGGATCGATCCGGAAGTTCTGCCGAGAATCTTCCACGCCTTCGAGCAAGCCGGACGAACGCAATTGGGCGGCCTCGGATTGGGACTAGCGATCAGCAAAGCGCTGGTTGACGCGCATCATGGTTCAATTAACGCCGAAAGTGAGGGCCGCGACAAAGGAGCGAAGTTCACCACTCGATTTTCAACGTGCGTGCCGACTGCAATTCCGGAATCGACCGACGCCCCCCGTTCGACTGCGAAACGCAGATCTGTCCGCATTCTATTTGTGGAGGACCACGAAGATACGAATCGATCTCTCACCCAAATGCTTCGCCGCCGCGGCTACGAGGTTCATTCGGCCAACGACGTTCGTTCTGCGCTTGATATCGCGACGACCAACGAATTCGACATTCTCCTCAGCGATATTGGACTTCCGGACGGCACCGGCATCGATCTTTTAAAAGCATTACGCGAGAAAGGCGAGGTTTTCGGAATCGCTTTATCCGGTTTCGGAATGGAAGATGACATTCGCCGAAGCGGCGAGGCCGGTTTTTCTCATCATCTCGTCAAACCGGTCGACTTGAACAAGCTCGACTCGATTATTCAGGAGGCGCCGTTTCCGCCACGGACAAAAGTGCTGACGCACGCAGATTAAAATCGGGCAACTGTCCGCTAACGTTGACACACTGGGGTCGCGCGTTACCCTCAACTTCCGCTAACGGCGGGGTAGCCAAGTGGTAAGGCTGCGGTCTGCAAAACCGCTATTCGCGGGTTCGATTCCCGCCCCCGCCTCGAAATCTCGTTCGGGTTTTGTAGCCAAAATGACAAAACGCGTTGGCGAATCGGC
>JBEEGY010000157.1:0-2500 GCA_041167145.1 Verrucomicrobiota bacterium | reverse complement strand
TTCTCGGCGGAATCAAAACGAGCGCGGTCATCAATATCGGAACTGCCACGTTGGCGGCGTTGATCGGCGCTGGTGGTTTGGGCGAGCCGATCTTGAGCGGGCTCAACTTGAACGATCACGTTACAATCTTGCAGGGAGCGATTCCAGCGGCGGTGCTCGCACTGCTCGTCCAAGGGCTCTTCGATCTGCTCGATCGCGTTTTGATTCCGAAAGGTCTCCGGCTGTAGCAGCGCTCTGTGCCTGCCACATTTTTTAGTCTTCAGTCGCGCGCAAAGAAGAAGAATGCGTCAGTCGCAACCCGCCGCTGCAGCAATACATGACTTGGCGGAAATCTTGAATATGAGAATAGCCCAGCGTTTTAACGCTGGGTCCTGGCCAACGCCTCACGATCAAGTCCCGGCAGGGACGACAGAAAGCTTCTTTCGTCCCAGAGGGACTTGGTTCACGCGACGACATCCTACCCAGCGTTAAAACGCTGGGCTATTATCGCTTTTTTAAAATCGAGGTGCGAAGAACAGATATGCGACGGTCATAGACCGCCGCTACAGTAAGAGCATGCCAATTGCATCAATCAATCCGGCAACGGGCGAAAAGTTGAAGGAATTTGCCGCCCACGGTGGCGAGGAAATCGAAAAGCGTCTCGCGTGCGCCGAAAAAGCATTTGCGCATCATAGGCGAGAACCATTTGCGAAGCGCGCGCAGCTAATGGTCGCGGCCGCCGCACTGCTCGAGCAGGAGAAAGAAAAGTGGGCGCGCATCATCTCGCTTGAAATGGGAAAGCTCTTGCGCGCGGCGGTTGATGAAATTGATAAGTGCGCCCGCGGTTGCCGGTTCTACGCCGAGAACGCCGAGCGATTCCTGGAAGACGAGCCTGCGCAGACAAGCGCGGCGCGAAGTTTCGTTCGATATCAACCGCTTGGTCCGGTCCTCGCGATCATGCCGTGGAATTTTCCCTTCTGGCAGGTCTTTCGTTTTGCCGCCCCAGCATTGATGGCGGGAAACGTCGCCCTGCTCAAACATGCTGCGAACGTCCCACAGTGTGCGCTCGCCATTGAAGAAATCTTTTGCCGCGCCGGATTCGATGAAGGCGTGTTTCAAACATTGCTCATCGAGTCAGATCAGGTCGAAAAAGTAATTGTCGATTCTCGCGTGAAAGCGGTGACGCTGACCGGCAGCGAAAAAGCGGGAAGCGCAGTCGCGACCGCGGCGGCACGAGAAATCAAGAAAGCTGTGCTCGAGCTTGGCGGCAGCGATCCATTTATCGTTATGCCGAGTGCTGATTTCGAGAACGCCGTTTCCGCGGCGGTGACGGCGCGCACGATCAACAGCGGTCAATCGTGCATCGCCGCGAAGCGTTTTCTCATCGCGGATAAAATCTACGACAAGTTTCTCGACGAATTCGTGCGACGAATGAGCGCCTTGAAGATCGGCGACCCGCTCGACGAAATGACGGAAATTGCGCCGCTCGCCACCGAACGCATTCTCAACGGCGTGCACGATCAAGTTCAGAAGTCGGTGGCGGCGGGGGCAAAACTTTTGACTGGCGGTAATCGCGTCCATGGGCCCGGATTTTTTTATGAGCCGACCGTACTTGTCGATCTTCCACGCAAGTCGCCCGCTTATGGTGAAGAAGTTTTTGGACCGGTTGCGTCTGTTTTCCGCGTGCGTGATGCCGATGAAGCGATTGAGATCGCCAACGACAGCAGCTTCGGATTGGGTGCGAGCGCCTGGACAACCGATCCGACGGAACAGGAATTATTCGCATCGGAGATCGAATCCGGAATGGTTTTTGTCAACGCCATGGTCGCATCCGACCCGCGCTTGCCCTTCGGCGGTGTGAAACGCTCCGGCTTCGGACGCGAGCTCGGTTGGCACGGCATCCGCGAGTTCACCAACATCAAGTCGGTGTGGATTTCATAGCGGGCGGTTGCGGAAAACTCTGTCATCCCGAGTCGCGGAGACGGCGAGGGACCTCACAATGCCGAAATGATCACACAAGTTTTCAGGTGTAATCAATCAGCCTGTGCGAGGTCCCTCGCTCCGCTCGGGATGACAGCTATGCCGTGCGCCTTAACTGCCGTTGTTACTTTGTCGAAAACTGATCGTCCTTGTTCTTAAACAGGATGTTGAACGTCGTGAGCGATCCATAGCAGCGTGTAATGTATTGCTGCAGATCGAATTTGTCTGCATCGCTCAGTTTGTCGCTCGCGTTCACCTTCTGTTCGAGGACGCGCAGGTTGTTTCGAATCATGACGATCTTGTGGAAAAAGGTTTCGATCGGCACTTCCTTCGGTTGGAGCGAAGTATCGGCTGATTGCATGATGAGGCTTCCGCGCTGCCACCTGGCCGCCAGTCCCTCAACAATCGAATCCTTTTTTTCCAAACCCAACGCTTCCACGACGGCTTCCGCCGTGTCGCGGATCAGATTTGCCAGCGGAAGCTGAAGGCCGCTCAACTCGGCACTCGGTTCAGCTGAAGCAAGATCGGCTGTCGCCGGGTC
>JBEEGY010000156.1:0-3366 GCA_041167145.1 Verrucomicrobiota bacterium | reverse complement strand
CGATCAGACTTGGTTGGAGAATGGTCCATCCGAATATTCGCAAAGACAAGGAAGGCAGCAGCCGCAGCGAGCCCGAGTCCAACTGAAAGCCAGCTCACGTGGAAACGCGCCGGGTGAATAATCTTTTCGTCATCTGTGGAGGTCGAGTAGCTCACCCTCACCTGGCGCTCCGCGTCCGCCTCTCCCTCAGGGAGAGGATTGAGGTGAGGGTCGGCGCCCTTATACGTGCTAAGGTCACCAGAACCGCTTGCAAAGGCGTGCTCGATTCGCGCGATCAAGTCCGCTGAAATTTGCGCAGGTTGCAGCTTCTTCAATTCGTTCTCGAGCTCGGCGAACTCGTTCAGTGCGGTTGGAAGTTTTTCTTGAGCGCGTTCAGCGCGTAGCGATAGCGCGACGCGGCGGTGTTCTGCGAAATCTCGAGCGCGGTCGCGATCTCGGCGAAGGTGAGCTCGTTCCAGATCTTCATGACCAGCACCTCGCGTTGTTCGTGCGGCAAGTGATCGACCGCAACGGCGAGGGCCTGCTGAGATTCGTCCGCGAATTCGAATTGCGGTTCGACGGATTGCTCGGAACCGGAGAGGGCTTCGGCTTCGCGGCGAGCGCGCCGGCTATCGCGCCGAATGTGATCCAGCGCGATCGAGCGCACCGTTGCGTAAAGTAAAGCACGGTTGTCGATCTTGTGATTGCGTCGCCAGAACTTGACGAAAGCTTCCTGGACGATGTCTTCGGCATCGGCGGGCGACCGGACCCATTGCCGGGCAAATAGCAGCAAGCCGGGTCCAAATTGCGAAAAACAAACTTTCCATTCTTCATGGTGGGCGACATTCTCCATGACCTATTCACGGTCTTTTATAATCAAGACGCCGCCAACCGATGTTTTTGTCTAAGCCACTTATAGTTCTTACGGCCTTGCTCGTCGTCGCCGGCTTGCGCGCGGAAGATCTCGATCTTGAAAAGGCCGTTCGGTCGGTCATCGATGCCGAGCTTGGGTACAACAACCTCGCGCAGGAGAAGAATTTTGCGGCCGCGTCCGTTCAAGTGTTTGCCGACGATGGCGTGGCCTTCGCGCCCGGGGCGGTGAATGGAAGGAAATTTTGGTCGAAACAGACCGAGCCGCCGCTTCTGGCGTGGCGCCCGATCTTTGCGACCATTTCACGAAGCGGCGATCTCGGTTACACGACTGGTCCGTGGGAGCTAAAGAAATCGCGCGATGACCCGAAGCCGGAAGCGTTCGGACATTACAACACGCTTTGGCGGAAAGGTGCGGACGGCACGTGGAAGGTAGTTGTCGATGTTGGCGTAGATCATCCGCAAACAGCCGAACCGACGGGGGAAGTAGAAACGTTTGTTCCCGAATTTCCGGTCGCGCGGCCCGAAGCCGTTCGTGAAAGATATGAGGAGGCGCAAAAAAGTTTTACGGAGTTACTGGCCAAAGACGCGGGCGCGGCCGTGCTGGCCAAAGCGGGCGATCAAATTCGCGTTTATCGCAAAGGCGCGGTTCCTGCAGTCGGCAAAACCGCGGCGCAACTCATGTTGAGCTCCGATCACGGAAAAGAAAAGCGGACCCGCGCAGGCAGCGGAGTGAGCCGCTCGAACGATCTCGCCTACAGCTACGGCGATTACTCGAGCGAGCACACTAACGTGATTGAGCACGGCGTTTACCTTTCCATCTGGCAACTCGATCTGAGCAGCGAGTGGAAACTGGTTCTCGATCTACAGAAGAAAGCGCCGGCACCCGCTCAGAAAAAATGACTGCAGACCCTCGGCACGGACCTGACCGTTTTCTTTCGTGCGTCAGCCGAGGCGCATTGACGCCCAGATATCTCTTCCCTTCAAGTTTGGTCATTCGCAACCCGAAGTGTGATTCATGAAAGCAAAGGGGTCCCCCACTTCGCTCGAAATCACATGCTCGCGAGGCGTTGGCGTGCTGTCACAACGCTTGGCTCTTTCGCGCGTCATCCTGAACGAAGTGAAGGACCTCTCACGGGCCGGAGAGATCACGCCATTTGTATTTGCGTGCCACAAACTTCGCTGGTGGGGTCCCTCGCTCCGCTCGGGAGGACAATCAGAGCAAACGGGCTGGTGGGCGAGTGTTGCGGGGCCGGACATGACAGGCGAGGCGCGGCTCATCCGAGTTCAATGCGTGATCATAATTTTAGAATTTCTGCCCGACATCCCAGCGACCCGGCGCTGGCTTTGGGGAAGCGGCCGCCCACGCGATATCGCGAACAAACAAGTTGTACGGGAGCCTTAAGCGAGGATAGCGCTGCGCCGTTCCGCTGAGCGGCAAATAATCCACTTCGTCGAAATAAAACCTGAGTAGCTGGTCGAGCTCCTTAAAAGAAAAGTGATGAACATGCGTTTGGTCTCCAGACAATCGTTTGCCGCGCATGACCTTCCAACGCCGATGCAAATGATAGTCGAGGGGCACCGAGCCGACATATGCGCTGGCCGGCTTCTTTTTCAAAATTCGATGCACTTCGCGAACGATGATCGAGGGATATGGCAGGTGTTCCAGCACTTCGGTCATCATGACGAAGTCAAAGCTGTCATCGTGGAATCCGATTTCGGATGTGAAATCCATTTCCGCACAGGAAATCCCTGAACACCGTGCGACCTCTAAAGCGGCGTGATCAATATCGACCCCGATCCAGCGGATTAACCCCACCAGTTTAATCATGACTCCGCCGCGGCATCCGACATCCAATCCGAGACTTCGCTCGTCGTGACCGTTCCTCTTGAGCCACTGTCGATAAAATGCCGCCTTGATCTCCTCGTGTTGCCGACCGTACTTCGTGTAGTAGTCGGGGATTTGCGTGACGTCGTGGTATTGTTCGTAGAATTCCCGGATCAAGCGGGCGCCGCGATTTGGCTCATGCAAGAGAAGCTCTTCCGGAAATCTATTTTCTGCGCTCATGACTTATTTGTGACGCGGCGTTGCGCGTAGAATCAGGTTCCCGAGCCAGTCGGGATGCGCGACGCCTTCGCGGTAAGCTTGCAACGATTCCACGGAAGAGTTCACGCGCAGATTGCTGAAAGATTGATCGGGGTTTTGCCAGCGTTCGTGCCAATAAATGGCGGCCTTGACGCGCGGATAACGCGTGCGAAACAGATCGAGCCCTTCCTTCATGAATGCCCCCTTGTTGCCGGAGCGCGGAAACTCGCCCGTCGCCCATTCCGCTATCATGACCGGCTTGCTCGGATCGAGTCCGGAAATTTCTTGGTAGGGCCAATCGACCAGTGAAGGAATGCTGGCCCACGGCTCGTCTTTAAATTGCTGGCCGTAAACGCTCAGGCCAAACCAATCGACGTACTCACGTCCGGGATAGTAAGCGGACGCAAAGTTCCAGGTGTCGAGCGGGTAGG
>JBEEGY010000155.1:0-23207 GCA_041167145.1 Verrucomicrobiota bacterium | reverse complement strand
AACCCTAGATTTTGTGCTTTGGCAGTCAGTGCTATCTAAGCGACGCGGGAGCGAGGCGATGTAGACGGGCAGGCCCGAGAGGGTTGCCGAGCCGGGCGGCGAGTCGATCAATCACCAGGATCGACATTGTCATTCGGGAATTGTAGGGCAAGCGGATCGCTTGCCGATCTTTATGGCAGGCGGAGGGCATGCCCTCTAATTTTTCCCGCGAAATGTTTTCATGCGCGCGCCGCACTTCGCGGAGCGAAGCGTCTACAGAAGAAAAAGTTTTATTCGCGCATTAAATTTCCGCGCTAGAGTGCGGCATGCGCGCAAGTCATCTGGAAGATTTCTACACGTTCCTGCGATTCCCGAGCGTTTCGACTGACGACGCGTATGCGGAAAAGGTAAATGAATGCGCGCATTGGCTTGTGGAAAAACTAAACGGCGTCGGCCTCGAAGCGCAATTGGTCTCGACTCCCGGTCATCCGGTCGTTTGGGCGAAGAACAAACATAAGGAGGGCCGCCGCACGGTCCTCATTTACGGTCATTACGATGTGCAACCGCCCGATCCGCTCGATTTGTGGGAATCGCCGCCGTTCGAACCGGTTTTGAAAAATGGTTACGTCTTTGCGCGTGGCGCCACGGACAACAAGGGCCAGATTCTGTCCCACATTCTTGGGGTGCAGGAGACGATCGAGCAACAAAACGATCTGCCGGTGAACCTGCACTTCGTTATTGAAGGCGAAGAAGAAATCGGGAGCGCTAATCTTGGAAATTTCCTGCAGCAGAACCGCGAAAAACTTGGCTGTGACGTGGTAGTTGTTTCGGACACCGGCATGGTCAGCAAGGGTATTCCGACCTTGAGTTATGGATTGCGTGGAGTCACGGCGCTCGAAGTAAAGGTGATCGGGGCAAAAATCGATCTGCACTCCGGCGTCTTCGGCGGTGCTGTCGCGAATCCCGCAACGGTGCTGGCGCGTTTGCTCGCCACGTTACACGACCACAACGGACACATCGCGATCGATGGGTTTTACGACCAAGTCGCGCCGCTGCAGGATTGGGAACGCGAAATGTGGCGCAAGTTGCCGATCGATATTGACGCGGAGATCTTGAAGGAAACTGGTGCGCCAGCGCTCGTGGGCGAAGAAGGTTACAGCACGCTGGAACGAATCTGGGCGCGACCCACGGCGGAGATCAATGGAATCGGTGGTGGATATCAGGGGCAGGGGACGAAGACTGTTATTCCGAGCCATGCCATGGCCAAGCTGACTTTCCGATTAGTTCCGAACCAGAACGGCGATGAGATTGTCGATCTTGCCAGAAAACATTTGCAAAGACATATGCCCCAAGGTGCCACCCTCGAGATGACGAGCGGCCACAGCGGTCCGTGGTATTTGACCGATCCGAACGCCAAATTTGGCAAGGCCGCGCAACACGCCTTGAACAAAGCGTTCAATCGCGACGTCGCACTTATCCGTGAAGGCGGCAGTATTCCGATCGTTTCCGAGTTCCGGAGCATTCTCGGCGCGGAAACGCTCTTGCTTGGACTGGCGTTGCCCGATTGTCGCGCGCATTCGCCCAACGAAAATTTTCCACTGGAGAATCTCGACGCGGGCATTCGGATGAATAAAGCTGTCTTACAGGAACTGGCCGCCTGATTGGGTGGAAAAGCGGAAATGAAAAAAACGTTGCGACTTCTGGTCATGCTGGCCGCGGCACTTGTTGTCGTTGGTCCGGTGCGTGCGACCCAGGAAGACGAAGAAACATTCTCGAAGAAGGTGAGAGATTTTTTCGTGCGAACGCCGACGCCGACGCCCTCGCGCAAGAAAAAGAAAACGACCAAGAAAAAGGAATCGCCCAGTCCTTCACCGGCCGCACCAGCCACACCGAAACCAACGGCAAGTCCAAGCGCAACGCCCGAATCTTCAGCCACGCCGAAACTAAAACCGACACCGACAACACCGCGACCGTCGGCTACTGCGAAACCGACTTCCACTCCGTCGGTCACTCCATCAATGACGCCGACGCCGACCCCGACGCCGACGCCGACGCCGACAGCGAGTCCAACGCCAGGTGAAACTCCATCGCCAAGGGAATCGCGAACGCCGAGTCCATCACCACTGGCGAAAAAGAACGCACCGAATGCCACGATCACTACTGATGAAATCGTTGGTTACGAGAGTTATGGGCCCGAAGTTCGGAAGATCATCGAAACTTCCCTTGCGCTTACGACGCAAAATCTCGGTTACAAATATGGCTCAGCCGACCCGGCGGCCGGCGGGATGGATTGCTCCGGCTTCGTTCATTATGTGCTTTCGAAAGAGGGGATGAAAGACGTGCCGCGCGACGCGCGCGAGCAATACATTTGGGTACGCAAAGCGGGCAAGTTTCAGGCGGTTCTCGGGCACAGTGACGACACCTTTGAACTCAGCGACCTCAAACCAGGCGACCTGCTTTTTTGGAGCGGTACTTACAACGTCGACCGCGACCCAGCCATTACACACACGATGATTTATCTCGGTCGTGAAAAAGCGACGAACCATCGCATCATGGTTGGCGCGAGCGATGGCCGCACCTACAAAGGCCAGTCGCGGTTTGGTGTGAGCGTGTTCGATTTCAAAGTCTCGCGGCTCGGCGCGAAGACCGATGATAAAGCGGGACCGGTTTTCGTCGGTTATGGGCGCATTCCCGCTCTGCCCAACGGATAAATGTCGATCCGTTCGACTGCGCTCCCGCCACGGCGGGCAGGCAAGGGCAAGCCTTAGCGAGCGATATTGGGGACGGCGCGTTCTTCTTCCGGAAACGACGACGGTGTCGCGCTGATTCGCGGTGAAGGGGCCGGCTGCACCGGCATGATTGTTCCAACATCTCGATAATGCTTCGCCAGCGCGATCGCGATAAGGGCGAGCATAATTATGATGACCATGCGTTGCTCGCGTTTGGTCAGCGCGAACATGCCGAACGCTTTCTTCATGGCGTCGCGTATTCAATCGGATCGGTCACACCGGCTTCGCGAAAACCTTTGCGCCGCAACTGGCACGAATCGCATTGGCCGCACGCGCGACCATCCGGCGCCGGATCGTAGCAGCTGTGCGTCCGCGCAAGATCGACATGCAGCTCTTGTGCTTTTCGAACGATTTGTGCCTTCGACATATTGATCAGCGGCGCGTGAATGTGGAAACGCGCGCCTTCCACACCGGCTTTCGTGGCCAGGTTCGCCATTTTTTCAAACGCATCGATGAATTCCGGTCGGCAGTCAGGATAACCGCTGTAATCGAGAGCGTTGACGCCGATGAAAATATCTGAAGCGCCGATTACTTCCGCCCAGGCGAGAGCGTGAGAGAGAAATATGGTATTGCGCGCTGGCACATATGTTACTGGAATACCGTCGCCGATTTCAGATTCTGAGCGCGCTTTCGGTACATCGAGATCGTAGGTCAACGCTGATCCGGGAAAAATGTCGTTGTCGATCTTGGCGACCCGGTGCGCTTTCACGCCGAGAGCTTTTGCAACGCGCCGCGCGGCGTCGATCTCGATCTTGTGACGCTGTCCGTAATCGAAAGAAAGAGAGTAAACTTCGAAGCCTTCCGCGATCGCAATCGCCAATGTGGTTGTCGAGTCGAGTCCGCCGCTCAGGAGAACAACCGCGCGTTTCATCAGTCCCTCGGAAGCCACAAATTGTTCGGCTCGACAGTGTCTCGCCCCACCGATTTCATCGGCCGTTGCGGTCGACTTTCTTCGGATTCTTGTCGGGGTACGCAGCGCGAACGGTCAGCGCGATGCCGCCGCGCGCGGAAAACTGTGCGGTCACGATTGCCTGGCGCGGCGAACAGGTGCGGACAAAATCGTCGAGAATCCGATTGGTAACCGCTTCGTTGAAGGCGCGCTCGTTACGATACGAGGCGAGATAAAATTTAAGCGACTTGCTTTCAATACAGGTGCGGGCCGGTACGTAATCGATGTCGATCCTGGCGAAATCGGCCTGGCCCGTCACCGGGCAAAGAGAAGTGAAGTCATCCGTCTCGAAATGAATCCAGTAATTCCGGCGCGAGGGATTCGGAAATGTTTCCAGGCACGCGTCGGCTGGTGACGTCGGAAGTTTCGCTTCGGTTTTTCCGAGCAGCGTCAGTCGATTCGACTTTTTCGTTCGCGGCATGGGGTTAGTAAACTACCCTCCGTCCCTTTCTTCAATCTGAAGGTTGGGGCGGCTGACGCGACTTCGCAGAAACGCTTCGGCGGCGACAGGGCGAACCGCCCGGAGCCGATTGGGGTCAATCGCCCCCATCTATCGAGCAAGAGCAATAGCGAGAGAAGATCAATCCGGGTGACCGAGCATCGGATTCTTGAGCGCGCGTTCGCGATCGCCGTTCCTGCCGTAATTCCAGTAATCCATCTTCAAACTGTTCTTCAGTTTCAAACGGCTGCCATCGGCAGCATTCCATTCGCGCAAGAGAAAAGGGAAGTGGCCGTCCAGAACAAACTTGTCGGTTCCGCCGGCATGCTGAACGGAGATGTCGATCTTGCGCTCGGTCGCGGTGAAGCTGACCTTCGCCGACTTGAATGTGATCGTGTCTTTTTTTGAATTAATCACAGTGGGTGCGAGTTGGATTTCGAATTCGCCGGTCGGTTTGGAGAAATCAATCGTCCGCACACGCAATGGCAGCTCGTCGTAGAAATAGCCGTTGAGCGGTGGCGAGATGTTTTCGCTACCGTCGGCCGTGCCGTCCGAATAGGTGTGCCAGTTGAAAGCGAGCTGATCGCCCAAACGCCGGACTTCCTTGAACGTGTTACCGAAACTATCGCTGTGCGTGAGCGACCATTTCAGCAACATGCCATTTCCGATCTTCCAATAGCTGGAGTGCATTTGCTGCTGAACGTAAACGCCCATTGGTACGTTCAGGATTTGATTGAGTTTTACGACTGGGACGACATCCGGTTTTTTCCAATCCTCGACCTTTACCCACTGTTTCGGATCGAACGGTTCGCGGATGGCGATGTGGAGGACTTCGCACTGGCGCGGTTGTCCCTCGCGCAGGATCTGCGCGTCGTAAAAATCGAATTCCGCTTTGCCATCGCCCCAATAACTGTCGTTTTGCAAAAAGGCGGGCGAGAACTGTGCGGACGAGCTTTCTATGAGCGCGCAGCTGACTATTGCGATTGCAATCGACCACTTCTTCATCTCATTAGTTGAGAATTGGGTAGTTAACGTTGAGGTGTCTTACATCAAACATCAATCGTCGAACATCAAACATTCCAAGCGCATAGGTGTGATCGACCTGCTCGCGCATGACACAAAGACGGACGAAGTCCTGCTCGTGATGAACGAGCCGCGCCCGTGGGACGGCTCGGACGAACGGCTGCATGAGTTGCAGGAGCGTTTTAATGCGTACGCGTCGTTCCTGCTCGATGGCGAGTTCGTGGAATCACATCCGGAACTCGCGGGCAAACGGGCGCGGATCGAGGTGCGTTGCGTGCATATGCCGGACGGCCGCGTGATTGAGCTTCTCGGAATGATTCACGATCAGCTCGCGTTCCAGGATATTAAGATGGAAGTCGTAGTGGCGGAGCGAACGACTTGCGAGCCGGATTGCGGTTGCGGCGCCAATTGAACTCAAAATCGATAACTGTAGCGGCTGGGTTGTGACCGCCGAGTTTAGTTGGTTTCGACGTTGATGGAGGCTCGCTCCAGCAATCAGTATTTCAAAAACGAAACCACCGGCGTCGGTGCGAGTTTTTCCCGGCCGCGAAGAAATTCGAGCTCAATCAGGAATTGCACTTCGAGCAATTTGCCGCCGACTTTGGCGATAAGCGTCGCGGCTGATGCGGACGTTCCACCAGTGGCCAGCAAGTCGTCGATCAAGACGATCTGCTCACCCGGTTTGATCGCATCGACGTGCAATTCCATTTCCGCTTCGCCGTACTCGAGCGAATACTTCGCGCTTTCGGTTTTGTAGGGGAGCCGGCCTTTTTTCCGGAGCGGGACAAAGCCGATCCCAAGTTCGTAAGCAACGGCCGAGCCGAAGAGAAATCCTCGCGCGTCAATCCCTACGATCTTGTCCATCTTTTTGCCGCGGGAGCGTTCCAGAAAAAGATCCACCGAAGCTCGAAACAATGCGCCGTCATTCAGGATCGGCGTGATGTCTTTGAAAATAATACCCTTCTTTGGGAAGTCGGGCACATCGCGCACGGCGGCGCGCAACGTGTCGATGATCTTGGTAGCCATCGGTCCAGAGGCTAGTGACCCGGGGCTAAAGGTCAACGCCGCGCCTTCCGAAAGGTCCTGAAAATTTTCGAGAACTACGGATTCAGGACCCCGTAATACTTTGTGTGAGGACGAATTCCTCACTTACCGGGTTAGGATAGCGGCTTTCCCCCTTGGACGATCGAGCGCCCGCTGCCGTGTGGATAGGCGGCGGCGGGCCGTCTTCCTTAGCATCAAAGCCCGGAGCGTTCCCAACCGAGACCGCTAGAGCTTACAGTACTGTTGCCGATGGCAGATGCGTTCGCACCGTGCCGGAAAATCATGGGTGGCTATCTACGCGCTCGGACCTGCCGAAGGTTGTTTCGGTTTGTAAACGAAGAACGTGGCGAGGCCGAGCAGGATGCATTGCACGATGCCGGCGAAGAACCATTTCGCGGCAATTGATCCGGGCATGGGCAAGATCACGTACAACACAATAGTCCAAACTCCGGAGAACGTGCCCATGAGGAAACCGAAACCGACGGCGCAACCCACACGCGCGGTGTCGGCCCACCGAGTCCAAAGAAGAACAAATGCAATTACGGTCAAAAGCTGCGCGCTAAGCATCCAAGCCATGCGAGCGGCCATTTCAGGCTCGGGCCGCCAGATCTGTTGGGTGGCCTGGTAATCGGCCTTCATCCAGACGCCGTGAATTAGCCAGTCGGTTAAGAAAATGACAACAAACCCAACGACGATAGCGAGAATAAGACGCGGGATGTTCATGTTGAACGCTGGTTGTAGAGATTTCTGTACGAAATGGCAAGTAAATGCCTGAAGGCAAAGCGTTTCGCTATTCGAAATGACAATGTTTCGGGCGCCAGGAGACGATCGGCCGAGTCCGATGCTCGCACTCATGATGGGCCGTGTTGCCAACGATGAGCGCAGCTTTTACACTGGCGACTCGCAATGGATCGGCAACTTCTCGTCATCTCTGCACTTTTCTATCTGGCGGCATTCGTGCGCATGATTGTTTCCCTACGCGCGGGAACGTTCCGCCCCGGCCGCTTCAATTTTCTCGCCATCGCTCTCGGCTTTATTTTTCAAACTGCCTTTCTGTCGATCCGAGGGCACGAACTGCATCGCTGTCCACTCACCAATTTGTTTGAGGTCTTGATTTTTCTCAGCTGGTCGGTGGCGTTGATCTACATGCTAGTCGGTCCGGCCTATCGCCTTTCGCTCATGGGCGCATTCACCGCGCCGCTCGTTTTCCTCATTCAGACGTTCGCGTTGCTCACACCGATCGACGTACGGCATGCGGTCAAAGGGCCAGTAAACTCGTGGCTCGAATTTCATGCGTCTATGTCGATCGTGGCGTATGGGGCCTTCGCGCTCGCCTGCGTGGCCGGTGTCATGTATCTCGTGCAGGAACGGCAACTCAAGACGCACCAGCTGCATTCAATCTTTTATCATCTCCCGCCGCTAACCGATCTTTTCGATGCGATCACGCGGCTGCTTTGGCTGGGATTTGCGCTTTACACACTTGGGCTGGTGAGCGGTTTTTTCATCGGCGAACCATTGCCCCGGATTCAAATCGTTTTCGCGTTCGGTGTCTGGCTGCTCTACGCCGCGATTTTGCAAGGCCGGCATCTTCGGCATTTGGCGCCGAGGCGCGTGGCGGCGCTGTGCATTATAGGATTTAGCGCGGCGTTGGCTCTTCTTTGGGGAATCAGTTTCACCGCGCAAATGCACTCGCTGCCATGAATCTTTTCTGTGTCGGCCTCAGCCATCATACCGCGAACGTGGAAACGCGGGAAAATTTTGCCGGCGACGCCGAGACAGAACGCGTGTTGCGCAAATCAGGCTGCGCGGAAGCGCTACTATTAATGACTTGCAACCGCGTGGAAGTTTACGGCGCATCGGAGAAACGCGTCTCGACCGAAGAAATTGCGCGCTGCCTGGCGCGTAGGATCGACAGGTATATATCGGACGAGGCCGCGGCTTTTTATCGCTACGAAGAAGGTCAATGTGTCCAGCATCTTTTTCGTGTTGCCTCCGGAGTGGATTCGATGGTCGTGGGCGAGACGGAAGTGTTTGGTCAGGTAAAGAAAGCGTACGAGTTGGCCAGAAATTCCGGCGCGGCCGGGTCGAACCTGCATCGTCTGTTTCAGCGCGCCTTTCGCGTGGCCAAGCAGGTTCGCAGCCGCACTGAGATTACGCGCGGCGCGGTCTCGGTCGGATCGGTCGCCGCCGATCTTGCGCAAAGAATTTTCGGCGACCTGACGGCGTGTAAAGTCCTGGTGCTGGGCGCCGGCGAAAATAGCGAGCGGACGGCGCGCGCTCTGATTTCGCGCGGAGTAAATGATCTTCGCGTGAGCAATCGATCGGGCGAACGCGCCGAAGAACTCGCGCAGGCCGTCGGCGGCACGGCTGTTCCTTTCGAGGAATGGCGTGAGCAATGTCGCAAGATCGACATCTTAATTACATCGACAGCTTCCGAAGAAACGTTGCTCCAGCGGCAAGACCTTGCGCCGATGTTGCGCGATCGCGTCGATCGGCCGCTCTTTATCATCGATATCGCTGTGCCGCGCGATGTTGATCCGGGGGTAAACGAAATGGAAGGCGTTTATCTTTACGACATGGATTCATTGCAGTCAGTGGCGGAGCAATCGTTGGCGCTGCGTCGTCAACAGGTGACAGCGGCAGAGAAGATTATTGCGGAGCATCTCGAAGATTTCCGGAAGAGGTTTTTCCAAGAGATTGGCGGAATTTCAAGGCAAGGGGAACACGAGGGACCGCCGGTTAGTGACGATTCACTGCGTGCATCCCTGTAGCGGTGGTCTATGACCGCCGAAATTATTAGAACTGGCGCTCAAAGGGTGCCGCTACAGTCGAAGAAATGAAACGCGTCGCCACTACCAAGATTGTGTTAGGGACGCGGGGAAGCGAACTGGCGCAAATCCAAACGCGTGCCGTGGTGAATGAGTTGCGCAAACGCTGGGCTGATTTGATCGTCGAGACAAAAATCATACGGACTTCTGGTGACGAAGGAAAAAAGCCGCGTGATTCTCGCGCGGGACGCAAGGGATTGTTTACGGCGGAAATCGAACAAGCCCTCGTTAAAGTAGATGTCGATCTTGCTGTACACAGCGCGAAAGACTTGCCGAGCGAGTTGGCAAAAGGCACGGAGATCGTCGGCGTTCTGCCGCGCGTGTCGGTCGATGATGTTCTGCTTGCGACCACGCCGTGCGATCTGCATTCGTTGCCGATGAATGGAATCGTTGCGACCGGAAGTGTGCGGCGAAAACATCAGCTGCATTGGAAACGTCCCGACTTGGAGATTGTCGATCTTCGCGGCAACGTGCCGACGCGTTTAAGTAAATTCGCGAAGGGCGAATGGCACGGCATCATTCTGGCGCACGCTGGCCTCGAGCGACTTGGTCTAACCAAGAAAAAAGGGTGGGTTACTTTTGAGGGAAACGAATTCCCGGCCGCATTTCTTCCGCAGGAGATTTTTTTGCCGGCCGGCGGCCAGGGAGTGATCGCTTTGCAAGGGCGTGCCGGAGACGATCGCGTAAAGGTGCTTGTCGATCCTGTCAGTCATTTCGACACGCGACTTTGTTTGCGGGCGGAGCGCGAATTTCTCCGACTGCTGCAGGGCGATTGCGATCAGCCAGTGGGCGTGCTCGCGATTGTGGAAGGAACAGCCATGAAAATACGTGCGCAAGTCTTCGATCTCGGCGCGACTACGCCGCGCGAAGAAACGGTGGAGGGGCCGAGCGAGGACGCGGAACGCCTGGCCACGGAGTTATTTCAACAAATCAATGAGAAGTAAGAGCACTCGCCTCCTAACCCAACGGCGTAGCAAGAGAGTAAGAGCATGAGCAAGAGCAAGAGCGCGGACGCGAAGGTTTATCTCGTGGGAGCGGGGCCGGGCGATCTCGGGTTGGTGACGTTGCGCGCAAAGGAGTGCATCGAGCACGCGAATGTGATCGTTTACGATCATCTTGCGAATCCCGAAATGCTGAGTTGGGCGCGCGAAGATGCCGAGATTGTTTATGCCGGCAAGGAAGCGGGAAAGCACGCGCTGAAACAGGAAGAAATCAACGCGCTATTGGTCGAAAAAGCGAAGGAAGGAAAACAAGTCGTTCGATTGAAAGGAGGTGATCCGTTTGTTTTCGGACGAGGCGCGGAAGAGGCGAGTGCCATTGCCGAGGAAGGAATCGCATTCGAGATTGTTCCGGGAATTACATCAGCAATCGCGGGACCGGCCTATGCGGGGATCCCGGTAACGCATCGCGCGCAAAACTCGCACGTCACGTTTTTCACGGGACACGAAGATCCGGCGAAGACGCAAGGTTCCATCGATTACGCGGCGTTGGCGAAGCTCGGCGGCACACAGGTGATGCTGATGGGCGTGGAGCGAATCGAATCGATCGCGCGACGAATGATGGAGCACGGTGCACGTAAGGATCTGCCTGTGGCATTGGTGCGGTGGGCGACGACGGGCCGGCAAGAAACCTTGGTGGGAACATTAGAAAACATCGCGCAGCGAGTTGTCGATCTTGGCTTTGAAGCGCCGGCCGTGGCGGTGTTTGGCGACGTCGTGACGCTGCGTGACAACCTGAATTGGTACGAGAAGCGACCGCTCTCCGGCAAACGAGTCGTGGTCACACGCACGCGTAAACAAGCGAGCGAACTGAGTAATCAATTACGCACACTCGGAGCCGAGATCATGGAATTGCCGACGATTCGAATCGAGCCGCCCACAGATCTGCGCGGGTTTGGCGAGCTCGTGCAAAATGCGCACGCGTACGATTGGATTGTTTTTACGAGCCCGAACGGTGTGGACGCGTTTTTCAACTTATTTTTCAAAATTTACGACGACGCGCGCGAGATTGGCGCCGCAAAGATCGCGGCGATCGGACCGGCGACGGCGCAACGGATAAAGGATTATCATCTGCATGTCGATCTTCAGCCGGAGGATTTTGTGGCCGAAGCGATTGTGCGCGAATTTGCGAAGCAGGGAGGAGTGGAGAATTTGCGTATTCTGGTCGCGCGAGCGGAAAAGGCGCGGGACGTGCTCCCGAGGGAACTCTCGGGTTTGGGAGCAATTGTGGACGAAGGTTTCGCTTATCGCACAGTTCCAGAGACGCGCGACGTTACCGGCGCGCGTCGTCGTCTATTGGAGGAAGGCGCTGATCTGATAACGTTCACAAGCTCGTCGACGGTGGAAAACTTTCTCGCGCTGGGCGTGGCCTGGCCGGAAGGAATGAAAACGGCCAGCATCGGCCCGATCACCTCAAGGACCATGCGTGATCACGGGTTGAAGATCGACATCGAAGCGCGCCGGCACGATATCGAAGGTTTAGTGCAGGCGATCCGCAACTTCTTCTTCAAGGAGAAGCGAGATGGGTAAGGGGTCGAAGAAGGACGAGTTCGCGGCGGTGATGAAACTCCTAAGCGCCGAAGCGGAAAAAACACTGCCGGCCGACAGCGTGGAAAATGGCGACAGGCTTTCCGACAAAACCAGCGCCGCTAACATAATGGAGGTATTTCATCTGTTAAGCGCTCGGATGCAGAGCTTGGAGAGTTCAATTGCCGATCGGCTCGATCAGCTTGCGACTTCGATTCAAAAGACCTCCGATTTGAATCTCGCACAACAATTCCAAAAAGTAGATGAACAGCTCGGCGCCATTCGTAGCACAGAGAGTGTTAACCAGCGGCTCTTCGATTCACTGCACGAGGAGCTGCTCAAATATCGGGACAATTTTCTTCACGAATCATTGCAGAAACCTTTCATTCACGACCTCGTGCACCTCTTCGACGATCTGACGAGCCTTGCCGCGCAGTTGCAAACGGCGGCAGACGAAAAAAGCAAGCGGGGCAGTGTGGCGCAATGGCGGGATAATTTGGAGAATGCGGTTCATTCACTTCTGGAGATTCTGCATCGCTTCGAGGTGAAAGAAATTGAGCCGAGAGAAACCGTGGACCGATCACTGCATAAGGTTATCAGTTACGAGCCGGCGAACTTCCCGGAAGAGGATGGCTGTATCGTCATGCGTGTAAAACGGGGTTTTCTATGGCGAGGGAAGCTTATTCGCCCTGAGGAAGTTATAGCGAAACGTTATGGCTAGACCGGGGGGATTTCGATTGTCGATCTTATGGGCTTTCTCGTGCCCATTTTTCGCGCCTTTTCGGAAACGAAATCACCTCCTAATTCGGCATAAAAACTGCGACTACGACAACGGAACTTACGAGCAAAGGCTCCATTCAACTTCTCCAATATGGCAACACGGAAAGCAATAGGCATTGATTTAGGCACGACTTTTTGCGCGGTCGCACACATTGACTCGTACGGGAAGCCGCAGATCATCCCCAATGCTGAAAGCGAACGAATCACGCCTTCGGTGATTCTTTTCGACGGGTCGAATGTGGTGGTCGGCACGGTGGCCAAAACCAATTGCGTGTCCGAACCGGAAAAGATTGTCGATTTCATCAAGCGCGAAATGGGCAAACCGAAAGAGCAATTTCACCGCGCCTTCGGCGGAAAGATTTATTCGGCGGAAGAACTTTCCGCGCTGATTATCAAAAAGCTAAAGGCCGACGCGGAAAAATATCTGGGCGAACCCGTTACCGACGCAGTCATCACTGTTCCGGCTTATTTCAATGACGCGGAGCGCACCGCTACGATTACGGCCGGTCAACTCGCTGGTCTGAATGTTCTTCAAATTATCAACGAACCGACGGCGGCGGCGTTGGCTTACGGACTCGATAAACTTGACGAAGACCAAACGGTTTTCGTTTTCGACCTTGGCGGCGGCACGTTCGACGTGACTATCATGCGCATCCACGAGCACACAATCGAGATGCTTGCGACCAACGGCGATCACCGACTCGGCGGGAAAGATTGGGACGACGTTATCGTCAACATGGTGGCGGAACAATTTGACAAACAACATGGCGGAAATCCGCTGCTCGATCTGCAAAGCTATCAAGATCTGCAGAGCCGGGCGTTGGCGGCGAAGATCCAACTTTCCAGTCGTCCGAAAACGGCAATCGTCCATCATCACAACGGCAAGAGCATCAAAGTCGAGCTCACGCGTAAACAATTCGAAAAGAATACCCGGCACTTAGTCGAAAAATGCAAAACCATCTGCGAGATGGTGATGCAAGAAGCCAAGATGAAGTGGGACAAGATCGACAAGGTGCTCTTGGCCGGCGGCATGACGCGCATGCCGATGGTGCGCGCGATGATCTCAGGCCTGACTTCGTCGCCTGTTGTCGACAACGTGAACCCCGATGAAGCAGTCGCGCTGGGAGCGGCCATTCAAGCTATCTTGTCGCAGTTGCGTGAAGAAAGCGCGACCGGTGAAAAGGTTTTGGGAGATGATACACGGCAGCAATTCTCTTCCCGCGAAGGCGGTTTGATACAGGTCACGAATATCACGTCGCACACGCTGGGAGTTGTGTTGTGGGATGAAAAACAACTCCAGGAATATGTTTTCCCCATGATCCGCAAAATGACGGCGATTCCGGCCCTAGCGAAGAATTCCTTTGGCACGGCGAGCGCCAATATGCAGCACGCCGTGGTAAAGATTGTAGAGGGCGAAAGTTCGCTGCCGGCGGAGTGCACACCACTCGGAATCTGTGACGTTAAACTGCCGCCGTTCTTGCCCAAGGGTTCGCCGGTTGAGTTGACCTACGAATATAATGCCAATCAAGTGCTCGAGGTGGCGGTGGAAGCGTGCGGCAATCGCTCCAAAGTTTCGATCGGCAGAAACACCGGTCTGGCCCCCGAAGAAATCGACGCGGCCATGTCCGGGCTGAGCGATTTGACGGTCGCGTGAACTCCAAGTGCGACATCAGTTTTCCACTTCCGCTTCCAGATGATCCGCGAAAGTGGGAAGGCTGGAACAACTATAAGTCCCCGAACTTCTACGAACGGCTCTGCCTCGATCCGCGGGCCAACCCGACGAACGAGTTAATAGAGGAACATTGCCGGGAATTATTGCGCTGGTGGCAAAAGAAGCTGCCGCTCAAGAACCAACCGAGCAATCCCCTGGCGCAGCTCCTACGTTCCGGACTGGATGAATCCTCCAAGTTTCTCACGGAAGCGCGTGTCGAACTACTCGATCCGACGCGCCGCCAGCAGTTGGACGAAGAAATTGCTACGCGCGAACGCGAGGAAGCCAGCGCCGAGTTTCAAAAGTATCTGAGCTTCGCCACGGCCAATGGTGTTTTAACCGAGGATGAAGAAAAGAATCTGCTCCATTTCGGTGCAGCTCAAGGTTTGACCGATGAAGAGATTCAGTCGCTGATCGAAGCGGAGTTGAAAGATGCGGGCATCGAGCGCGTCGAAACAGTTTCGCTTCCGGCATCAGTGGCTGGCGCGGGATCGCAACAGCAGCCATCGGCCAACCCCCAGGAAGAATTTCTGAGAATGCTGCGCTTGAGCGCGCTGGACAGTATTTCCATGAGCGACGATCAACGCGACGCGTTTATTAATATGGCGGAGAACCTGGGCATCGATGCCGGTGAAGCAGAAGATCTCGTCGATCTTTACCTGGACGAAGCTGACGAAAAATCGATGCCAGCGCCGAAGGGCCAGCCTGCGCGTGTTGAGACGGCGAAGACCGCTCAAACTCCGGCAGCGGAAGTGCCGAAGGCCGCCGGTTCATCCGTTGAGATCAATGTGGCCAGCGAGCGGGCGCGCCACGCGAATTTTGAAAACTCACTCGGCCGCCAAATGTTTTTCGTGCCTTCGAGTGAGTTTGTCATGGGAAGCGAAGATATGGAATCGCCGAACGAACGGCCACTGACAAAGGTTACTCTTAGTCGTTACTACATGTCGCGTTTTCCAATTACCAACCGGGATTACGAACAATTTGATCCCTCTCATATGCGTAAGCGCGCGGCCGGTGCAGGTGAGCTTCACCCCGTTGTCTACGTGAGCAGTCTCGATGCAATCAAGTTTTGCGAATGGCTGAGCGCCCGGGAACGCAAGAAGTATCGCTTGCCGACCGAAGCGGAGTGGGAATTCGCGGCTCGTGGCGGTGACGGACGCAAATTTCCATGGGGCAATTATGGAGGACGGGGCGATCTCGCGAACTTTGCCGATAAGAACACGGTTTTCGCGTGGAGCGATCGCGAGATCGACGACGGTTATCCCGAAAGTTCGCCGGTAGGAGCGTTCCCGTTGGGAGCGAGTCCTTTCGGCATGGAGGACATGGCCGGCAACGTCTGGGAGTGGTGTTCCGATTATTTCGAGAATTATCGCGGCGCGCACAAAGTGAATCCGCGCGGCCCAACCACCGGCGCAAAAAGAGTGTATCGGGGCGGCAGCTGGAAGTCGCGGTTCAATAGCTTGCGCGCGACGGCGCGCGGCTCAAATATTCCCAGCTATTCGTGCAACGATCTAGGATTTCGGATCGTGTGCGAGTGTGAATAGCCTTTTTGTTTTTGGGGCGTGCTCTGTCCGCGTCCCTAAATTGCAAAATAGAATCAGGTCGTGCTTCTCGATCCAGCGAAGCGACAACCACCCAGGATCGACAATTACGAGGGATTAAATCGAAACTTAGTGCGGCCCCGTTTCGCGTTCGCCTTGGCTTTGCGCCGGCTCTTCTGATTTGGCGTCTCGAAAGCGCGGAGGCGCCGGACTTCCTCGAGAATCCCCTCGGCGTCCAGCTTGTTCTTAAGCCGCTTTAAAGCGCGATCTACGGGTTCACCTTTACGAACAATGACTTCTGGCATCGATATCAACTCCTGGATTGGAAACTAGGCCGATTCATCCGGCGAGGCGGAGTTTACGTGGGCAAAACCGCCTCGTCAAATTCTGTGAATAACTCTCCTCTAGGAGGCCGCTGAGGGGCTTGTTGCGCTCTTGGTCTGGATGATCTCTTTGCGAAGCGAAGAAGTGCTCCCCCCACGAGCGCGGGTCCACCACAGGACGATGGGCGAGGCGATGAAGATCGATGAGTAGGTTCCGACGATCACGCCCACAATAATGGCGAGCGAAAAATCGCGCAGAACGGCGCCGCCAAAGAAAAACAGGCAAAGGATCGGGATAAGCGTGACGGTGCTGGTCAGAAGAGTCCGGCTCAACGTCTGATTGATACTTTCGTTCATGATTTGCTCGATCGAGCCGCGACGTCCGCTGGCCAGCCCCTCGCGGATCCGGTCGTAAACAACGATGGTATCGTTGATGGAATAACCGGCAATGGTGAGCACGGCGCCGACCATGGTGAGGGTTAATTCGCGGCCGAGCAGCGAGAAGACGCCCACGGTCATGAGCACGTCGTGCAAAAGCGCGACGATCGCGCCTACCGCGAAAGAAAGTTCAAACCGGAACGTGACAAAGATTAGGATGCCTAAAATTCCCAGGCCCAGAGCAATCAATGAGTTCTTGGCCAACTCGCCGCCGACGAGCGCGCCGACTCGCTCGGAGCGATCCACTTTGAAATTGGCATTGGGGAGCGATTGCATGATTTGTTTCTCGATCCTGTCGCTCGTGTTCAAAGCCGAGCGAATCGTGATGTAGTTCTTATCGCCCTGCTTTGATTGCTGGATCAGCGCGTCGTCCAGATTGAGCGGCTTAAGCGTCTCGCGCACTTGGTGGATCGAGACCTCCTGTGTCGTGCTCAGAGTGACCAAGTCGCCGCCTCGAAAATCGACCCCGAAATTCTTGTCGCCGCGGATGGAAAAGGCGGTTCCTCCGGCGATTAAGAACGCGAGCGAAAGCATGCAGGCGAGAAAACCTTTACCGAGAAAGTTGATATTCTTGGAGGAAATCAGATGCAGCATCTTGATTTCTTTGACCCGTCCGGTGTCGACCAGCCAGCCGAAGGCGTTTCGCCCGACTATAAGAGCAGTGAACAAAGAGGCGACAATACCAAATGAAAGAGAGACTGCGAAGCCTCGTACGGGGCCGGTTGCTTGCCAAAACAGAATCCCGGCCGTGATTAGAGTGGTAACGTTAGCGTCAAAGATGGAGCTGAATGCCTTCTGATAAGCCGTTTGCACAGCCACCTTGAGTGTCTTGCCCAATGCGAGCTCTTCGCGTAATCGCTCGTAAATCAGTACGCTCGCGTCCACAGAAAGACCAATCGTCAGAATGATGCCGGCGATTCCCGGGAGAGTCAGAACGAAACGGAACATCGTGAGCGCTCCCAACAACAAGATTAGATTGATGATAAGCGCGAGACCGGCGATCAAGCCGGCCAATCTGTAATAGATGATTACGCACACGAGCGTTATCGCGAGTCCCATCAAACCGGCGTTGACGCTGGCGCGTATCGAATCCATGCCGAGAGTGGGCGAAACGCTGCGCTCCTCTTCGATACTCACGGGCGTTTGCAACGGATTCTCTAGCACGCTGGCCAGCCCGCGCGCTTCTTGCTCGCCGAACTTTCCCGTAATGACGGCGTCTCCACCGTAGATCGCATCGCGGATGACTGGGGCGGATTGGATGACGCCGTCGAGGACAATGGCGAAACGGTGGCCCTTGAACTGTTCGGTAATCTTGCCGAACTGCTTGGCGCCCTCGGAGTCGAACTTCAATTGTACCGTCCAGCCTTCGTTTCCATAATAAGCATGCGATTCGGAAACTCGATTGCCTCCTAAATCTGCCTTCTTTTTGACCAGCAGTCGTTCGTCTTTTGGAGCGTGATTTTGCTCCACGTCCACGTGTGGCTTGTAAGTCTCAATGCGGTATTCGGGCGGAATCACGTCCTGTCCGGCATCAATACCTTTCAGTTTTTCGCCGGTATCAGGATAAACGAGTCGAAACTCCAGCTTGGCCACGCGCGAAAGTTGTTCTCGCGCTTCTTGAATCTTTGCCGTATCGAGCCCTGGAATTTGCACGAGGATACGGTCGTTGCCGACCGGCGTGATAACAGGTTCGCCCACGCCAAAATAATCGACGCGCTTGCGAATCACTTCGACTGCCTGGTCGAGCATTCCTTTGTTCACTTCCTTGTCGACGCCCATCAAACGAATCAAGAATGACGTGCCGCCTTGAATATCCAAACCAAGCGCGATCTTCTTTTCCGGTGGCCAGATTTCGGCGATGCTAAGAGCAACCAGCAGCACCATCAAAGTCGTCGCCAAAATACGCTTTCGTGCGCCTTGATCGGTGGCGAAATACCAGCCGAAAAGGATCAGCAGGGAAAGGCCGAGAAAAAATGTGAGCGCGGGAGTCATTCTGAAGTCGTTAGTTGAGAGCTGAAAGTTGAGGGACCTATGTTGTCGACTTCAAATCTCTCAACTCTCAACCATCAACTCTCAACTGATTTCAGCACATTCGCGATGGCCGATTTTTCCATCTCGATTTTCACATTGTCGGCCACTTTTACAATCACGGTTGTGTCTTTGACGTTGGAGATCAGTCCGTGAATCCCGGCGTTGGTCACCACGCGATCACCGGTTTTTAGCGACGAGACCAGGCGTTTCTGTTCCTGCTGCCGCTTGGTCTGCGGTCGAATCATGACGAAATACATGATCACGAATATGAAAATGAATGGGACAAAAAATCCGATGCCGCCGCCAGGACTTGGGGGCGTACCTCCGGGTGCGGCGCTTTGCGCTTGGGCGAGGATGACGTGAAACATGTGAGATTTGAGCGGAGCGCACCTTAAGCACGAAAGCGCTTGCTGCAATCTCTCTTTGTGTGCTCCCGCGCCGCTGTAGGGGACGCTGCTAGCGTCCCGCTCTTATTTAGATGGGAAGCTAGCAGCTTCCCCTACAGAATTCGCAAGATCGACAGTGCGCGCCTTGTAATTCGAAACGAAGTCTTTGCGAAACCGTTCGAACGTTCCGTTTTCGATTTCGACACGCGCCCGCTTCATCAAATGGAGATAAAAATGCAAGTTGTGCAGCGTGATGAGACGTAATCCAAGAATTTCCTCCGCTTTGATGAGGTGGCGGATGTAGCCGCGCGCGAATTCGCGGCAGGTTGAACATTTACAGCCTTCTTCGATCGGGCGTTTGTCCAGCGCAAACTCGGCATTCTTCAGATTGAGCGTGCCCGTTGATGTAAATGCAGTCCCGTTACGGGCGAGGCGTGTCGGTAAGACGCAATCGAACATGTCCATCCCTCGCGCAATCATCTCGAGCAATTGCGGCGGCGTGCCGAGTCCCATCACGTAGCGCGGTTTGTCTTTGGGCAGGAACGGCTCGGTCGATTCGACGGCCTTCATCATTTCTTCTTCCGGTTCGCCCACGCTCACGCCGCCGATCGCGTAACCATCGAATGCAAGATCGACAATCGCTTGCGCGGATTGCTTGCGCAGATCGTCAAAGGTCGCGCCTTGCACGATCCCGAAGACCAACTGGTTGATAGTTGATGGTTGATAGTTGATCGACGAAGCCTCTTCCATTGAGCGTTGAGCGTTGAACGTTGAACGTTGAACGTTTTCTTCTCTTGAGCGCTGCAAAGCTTCTTTGCAGCGTCGCGCCCAACGCGTTGTCATTTCCAAACTGCGCGCCGCGTACTCTCGTTCGCACGGATATGGCGCGCATTCATCGAGGACCATCGCGATGTCGCTGCCAAGTGCTGCCTGAATTTCCATCGCGATCTCGGGACTGATAAATGTTGGCGTGCCATCGAGATGATTTTGAAAATGAACGCCTTCCTCCGTGATCTTGCGCAATTTCGCGAGTGAGAAAATTTGGTAACCACCGCTGTCTGTCAGCAGCGGCCCATTCCAGTTCATGAAGCGGTGGAGTCCGTCGAAATTCCGGATCACTTCCAGTCCTGGCCTAACGAACAGATGATATGTGTTTCCGAGAATGATTTGTGTGTCGAGCTCTCGCAGTTCGCGCGGACTGACGGCTTTCACCGAGCCTTGTGTTCCGACCGGCATGAAAGCCGGTGTATCGATCGCGCCGTGGGCAGTAGTGAGACGTCCTAGGCGAGCTTTCGAGAAAGAATCGGCTGCAAGAAGTTCAAACATGCGCGTCACGTTCGTAAGCAGCGGAGATGTCGCAAGCATATTTGTTTGGGTAGCGCGCGCGTCCTCGCGTGTTGGCGAAAGCGTCTCGCTTTCGCGGACTTCGCCCTGCAAAAGGTTGTTTCGGCGAGACGCCGAAACCGACACGCGAGACGCGTGCGCTCCCCAAGCATTGACGCGCGGAAAATATTCTTGCGACGCTGGCATTTATTCCTATATTGCTCGCTCTCCGCATCAGGTGCGTGGGGAAGATGAGCGCGGCCTGAGCGGTTTTTTTGTCGCCCGGACATCGACTGTCGGGCGGCTTTTAATTTGGAGAAAAATGCCAACGATCAACCAACTAATCCGGAAAGGACGGAAGAAGGTATCGGTGAAATCAAAATCACCGGCACTGAAGAATTGTCCACAACGGCGCGGCGTTTGCACACAGGTGATTACGCGCACTCCGAAGAAGCCGAACTCTGCTTTACGCAAAGTGGCCAAGGTGCGATTGACGAATGGCCAGGAAGTGATCGCTTACATTCCGGGCGAGGGGCATAATCTGCAGGAGCATTCGATTGTGCTCGTGCGCGGCGGGCGAGTGAAAGATTTGCCGGGCGTGCGCTATCACATTGTGCGCGGCACGCTTGACTCGTTGGGCGTGGATGGGCGCCGGCGCAGTCGCTCCAAGTACGGAGCGAAGCGTCCGAAGGGCGGGGGCGGCGGCAAGGAGGCCGCGCCAAAGGCGGGTAAGGAAGGCGCAGCCGAGAAGAAATAATTTTGGATAGAAAGATCGACAATGTCACGACGGCGGAAAGTTTACAAAAAGGAGGAGAAGCTCGACTCGCGTTACGGGAGTCAGGCTGTCGCCCGCCTTATTTCCACCGTCATGAAGCGCGGAAAGAAATCGCTCGCGGAACGGATCGTTTACACGGCGATCGATAAATCGCGCGAAGGTTCTGATTCGGTCGATCCGTTAGAGGTCCTCAACAAAGCGCTCGAAAATGTGCGCCCGCGTCTCGAAGTAAAATCGCGTCGTGTTGGCGGCGCCACGTATCAGGTCCCGATGGAAGTCACGCCGGCGCGTCAAGTCTCGCTCGCCATGCGTTGGATCGTGCAATACGCGGACAACCGGCGCGGTATGCCAATGGCCCAGGCGCTTGCGCAGGAAATTAAAGACGCAGCTTCCGGTCAGGGCAACGCGATCAAGAAGCGCGAAGACACACACAAAATGGCGCAGGCCAACCGCGCGTTTGCGCATTTCCGCTGGTAAAGTTATGCCCGCTACACTCGAGAAGAAAAAATCAGCAGCGGCGGGTCCGAACTCGCCGGATCGCAAGTTCCCGCTCGAGCGGACACGCAATATCGGTATCGCAGCGCACATCGACGCCGGCAAAACGACGATAACCGAACGCGTTCTGTTTTACACCGGTATGATTCACAAGATGGGCGAGGTGCATGAAGGCACCACCGTGACCGATTGGATGGAGCAGGAGCGCGAGCGTGGGATTACGATTACTTCGGCCGCGACGACTTGCGCGTGGGCGCAACGTAAAGAAGAAGGCGTTTACAAAATTTTCGAAGGAATTAAGCAACGCATCAATATCATCGACACGCCGGGCCATGTTGATTTCACGGCGGAAGTCGAACGTTCGTTGCGCGTCCTCGACGGTGCGATCGCGGTGTTTGACGCCGTTGCCGGCGTGCAGCCGCAATCGGAAACGGTTTGGCGTCAGGCCACGAAGTACAACGTGCCGTGCCTTGCCTTCATCAACAAGATGGATCGCGTCGGCGCCGACTTTAACATGTCGATCGACAGCATGCGCCAGAAGCTTGGCGCGAATGCGTGGCCAGTCTTGCTGCCGCTTGGGAAAGAAGATGAGCTCAGAGGCCAACTCGACGTCATTAATAAGAAGGCGATTATTTATTCGGACAGCGATCAGCTTGGATCGACATACGAGGTGACAGATGTGCCGAAGGAATATACCGATCTTGTCGACAAGGCGTATCACGATTTGATCGAACAAATTTCAAATCTCGACGACGATGTTGCTCATGTCGTTCTGGAGGAGAAACCGGTTACGCCGGAGATCTTAAAAGCCGGGATTCGTCGGCAAACGATTGCGAACAAATTTGTTCCGGTTATCGGCGGTTCGGCCTTGAAGAACATAGGCGTGCAATACCTGGTAGATGCCGTGGTCGATTATCTGCCGAGCCCGCTCGACATTCCGCCGGCCAAAGGCATGGAGCCGGACACGCACGAGCCAATGGAAGCAGCGACGGACGACAACGGAAATTTCTGTTCGCTCGCGTTCAAGCTTTGGAGCGATCCGTTCGTCGGCAAACTCGTTTTCTTCCGCGTTTATTCCGGCACCCTGAGCAAAGGCGACACAGTTTACAATCCGCGCACGAACAAGCGCGAACGCATTTCGCGTTTGATTCAAATTCAAGCCGACAAGCGCGAAGACATCGACACGTGTTATTCGGGCGACATCGCTGCCATTGTTGGTATCAAGAACATCACGACCGGCGACACGTTGTGCGATGAAGATCATCCGATCCTGCTCGAGCCACCCACGTTTCCTGACCCCGTTATTTCAATGGCGATCGAGCCCAAGACAAAACTGGATCAGGAAAAAATGGGCATCGCCCTGCAGCGTTTGTCTGAAGAAGATCCGACGTTCAAGGTCTACACGCACGAAGACACCGGCCAGACCATCATTGCCGGCATGGGCGAGCTGCATCTGGAAATCATTCGCGATCGCATGTTCCGCGAGTTCAAAGTTGATGCGAACGCGGGCAAGCCCCAGATCGCCTATCGCGAAACGATCACCGGCAGCGCGCACGGCGTCGGCAAGTTGATCAAACAATCCGGTGGTCGCGGTCAATACGGCCACGTCGAAGTGGATGTGCGCCCCGGCGCGCGCAGCACCGGTCTGGTCGTGGAAAACAAGATCGTCGGAGGCACTATTCCGCGCGAATACATTCCCGCGGTTAAGAAGGGGATCGACGAAGCTATTCTCAACGGAGTGCTCGGCGGGTATCCGGTTGTCGATGTTGAAGTCGACATCGTTTACGGAAGTTTCCACGAGGTCGATTCCAACGAGCTCGCGTTCAAA
>JBEEGY010000154.1:0-3040 GCA_041167145.1 Verrucomicrobiota bacterium | reverse complement strand
CTACCAGGCGAGCCGACGGCGACGTAGCGAGTACGTTGTTCGATTGCCGTCCGCTCTTGCGGGCTCCATAGATTGTCGATCTTATCGATTGGCGGGGGAAGTTTGCTCGGGCGATGACGGATAAGATTCAAGGTTTGCAATTGCGCCGAGGTGAAAATTCGGCGCGCCTCCGCGTCTGTGTCGGCGGCATAAACTCCCGCACCTATGATCGCGTATGGCTTATCCAGCTCGGGTGACGGCTTGAATTCGCGCCGGTAAATTTCGAGCGCGACCTGGAGGTAATCCGGCGCAAAATGGGAGGCAAAGGCAAACGGAAGCCCGAGTTCTGCGGCGAGGCGGGCGCTGAAATCGCTCGAGCCGAGGAGGTAGATCGGGACTTTTAAACCGGCGCCTGGGACTGCGGTCACGCGCTGGTCGGGCGTTGCCGCGCGAAAGTAAGAGATCAATTCCAGAAGATCGTTTGGAAAAGAGTCGGCGCTGTCAAAATAACGCCGAAGCGCGCGAGCGGTAGCTTGATCGCTTCCCGGCGCGCGGCCCAGAGCGAGATCGATGCGGCCGGGATAGAGCGACTCGAGGGTGCCGAATTGTTCGGCGATGACCAGGGGTGCGTGGTTTGGCAGCATGATTCCGCCCGCGCCGACACGGATCTGTTTTGTCCCGCCCGCCACATACCCGATCACAACGGCTGTCGCCGCGCTCGCCACGCTCGGGAGGTTGTGATGTTCGGCCAGCCAATAGCGGTGATAACCCCACCTCTCGGCATGTTGCGCTAAATCAAGCGTGTTGCGAAACGCCACCGACGCGTCGGAGCCTTCGAGAATGGGACTGAGATCGAGCAGCGAATAAGGGATCATCTGCCTGATGATATCGCGTCCGCCGCCGAAGCCACGTCCGTAAAAGTCTGGGCAGATACATTTCCGCCCACGTTGATCCCGAAATAATCGGAACGGAACTTGGTTGTGGGAATTGCAACTAGCGGATGCCGGCGCAGCGGCGAGAGCTTGGTCGAGCGGCAATTTGCACAGTGAGCTCGGCGATGCGCGCTCTTACATAATCACAACGCTTGCGCTCGCTAACCGCATCGGCCTCAGGCAGACACTGCGCTTCGTAGGGTGGGCGCGCCGGTTTCAAGCAGGTCATCACAAAATCGTTTGCCACCGTGACACTGTCGATCTTGGCGCGCGTCCTGATTTGCTCCGCTTCCACGAGCAACCCGTCGCGGATGGCGATGTAAGCGTTGATCTCAGCGATCGCTTCCTCCGAGCCAATAACGGCCTCGATTGTCCGCGACTGTTTCCCGGGCCGGGATGGTCGCCGATGAACGGTATGGTGGAACTGCACGCCACCTGAATGAGCAGCTCATATGCCCGATCTCGCGAGCGGACATGAGCCACTTGCCAACTTATCCCATGTAAAAACCGCCGTTTACGTTGAGCACGTGGCCGGTGATGTAGGAAGCCATTGGTGAAGCGAGGAAAAGCGCGGCGTTAACAATTTCATTCACATCGCCAAGCCGTCCGAGCGGAATTTGTTTCTTAAAGTTTTCTGTGACTTCGTCCGGCATGCCCTTGCTCATTCCGACGTCGATGAACCCGGGGGCGATTGCGTTCACGGTGATGTTCTGCCGAGCGAGTTCGCGCGCTGAAACCTTGGTTAACGCGATAATTGCGGCTTTGCTTGAGGAATAGTTCGCCTGGCCAAACAATCCCATTTGCCCGCTAACGGACGACAAGTTCACGATCCGTCCGCCGTTGCGCAAAATCGTGGCGGCTTTTTGCGTAACGTTGAATGTGCCCGTGAGATTGACGCGCACGACGCTCTCGAATTCTTCCAGGGACATCTTCTTGATTGTCCGGTCACGGATGATCCCGGAGTTGTTTACCAGAACGTCAAGGCCGCCATGTCGATCTTGTATTTGTTTCATCATCGCCTCGACCTGCTCCGGCTTTGTCACGTCGCATTCGATCACCAGCGGATCTTTCAATTCCTTCGCCACCGTTTCAGCGTCGGCTTTGTTCTGTCCCGCAGGATCGACAACGTAATTCACCACGCATTGCGCGCCGCGCCGGCCGAATGCCTTGATTATTTCGGCGCCGATACCGCGCGAGCTGCCGGTGACCAAGACGATCTTCCCCGAAAAATCCAAAGGATCGTTCATCTCTTTTACTGCCCAGCTCGTTGAGAAAACCGGCGCACGATCAAAGCCGTTGGCAGCCCTATTAAAGACATGTGAATCATCACCGCCATTGCATCGTTGAAAATGGAATGTTTGAAGGTGGCGAACGCGCTTGGCAGAACGAACCAATACATAAAGAGGTAAACCGCCACGCCGTAAAGCAATCCGGAAATAATCGCGTGTTGAGTGAGGAACGTAAGTTTGCGGCTCGCGACGTAGAAAATAGTTACCACGACAAAAGCGATCAGGAAATGGATTGCCAGACCCAGGCTCGCTGTCGTCAGACCGCCTTCGGATGATTGTTTGCCGAGCAAGCCAGCTGCGATTCCTTGTAAACCTCGAATCGGACCGACCCCTCGCGAAGTCCAGATGACAAACGCGGACGTGATATCCAGGATTCCCACGATCAAGCCAGCAGTCGCAATTGCCGCAAAAGGGCGTGAGGTTTGGAGCGAGGCGATCGCAGGCGAGGCATTCATTCGAGTGTGGCTACTAGGCTAGAAATGCCATTGCCCGTCAAACGTTTAACGTTAGACTTTTCGCTCCCACGATGGCTTCACCGATTCGCATACTTACCGCGGTTCCAATTTGTGACGGGCACGACAGCGCCATCAATACGATCAATCTCGAATTTATCCGTGACGGCATCGAGGTCATCTATCTTGGCTATCACCGCTCGGTTGGCGACATCGTGCGCGCCGCTATTCAGGAAGACGTACGGGCGATCGGTATTTCGAGTTACAACGGCGGTCACATCGAATTTTTCGCGGAGGTCGTTAAGCAACTTCGGAAAAAAGGCGCGAGCGACATTGCCGTGTTCGGTGGTGGCGGCGGCACGATCACGCACGCTGACGCCACGGCCAT
>JBEEGY010000153.1:0-13674 GCA_041167145.1 Verrucomicrobiota bacterium | reverse complement strand
TATTGTTTCGGCGTAGGAATATCCGTCCTGCTCGGCATTTGGGAGAAGCAATGCGGCAGGTACGCGAACAGCGAGCGCAATCGCCCAGAGTATTATCCATGTCCACACATTTGAACCCGTCCGTGCCACCGTCTCGAAAGCCGATGAAGGGGGCGAAGTTAATGCAGCAGATTGATCGGGGCTCATCAATTTGGTCGCGCGGTTGCGACTACTTCCTTCCCGCGTTTCGGTAAGCCAGCCACGCTTTCCACGCGCGCTCCCAGTTTTCCTTCGCCGCCCAACCCTGCGCTTCGAGAACATGAAAATAAGCCGGCGAATTTGTGCGCTCGCTGAAATGCCGGGCAGTCATAAGCGCATCATCGATGAGACCGCGTTGCATTTGCTCGCGATAAAGAGTGTAACCAACGGCGTAATTGTCCGGTGTCGCCGAATAGCGTTTCTGCAATTCTTCGAACGAGGAACCACCGGTGAGTCGCGGCATGGCAACCGCATCGCCGTAACGCTGGGTCAGCTCGTAGGCCGCGCGAAAATCATTCCTCTTTGCGTAATAGGTTGCCATACCCAACCATGCGTAGCTGAGCCAGTCCGGATGGCGCTCAATCGCTTGCGCAAGTAGATCGAGATCGCCGCGCTCCGACCAAAGCGAAAAGAACGCGAGCTTTTCTTGTTCGCTCAGGGTTTTCAAACCGGGATCGCGTTTGAGGAATTCGGTCACGCCATGATTGAAAGGCTCGCCCGAAACGCGGCCAAGAAAGGCCAGCGCCAAATCGTGCTGATTTAGTCCCACTTCTTCCAGGATCCGGACCACCTCCGTATTCTTCTGCATCGAAGCATTCGATAACATGCTCGAATAAACTTCTCCGCGTTGTTGCGGAGCCGCGCGGCGGAGCGCCTCGCGCCATGCTGTAACCGCCTGCAACGGATGAGTCGACAACCACAAATTCCCCTCGGCGAGCGGAACTTCGTAAGCGTTCGGCTCGAGAAAACGCGCGCGTCGAAAATCATCCAGCGCTTTAGCCGGTTCTCGCGCACCCACCTCGCCAAGGCCGCGCAGGAAGTAGAGTTGCCAATCCAGCGGCGCCCACTCCAAGGCATGCGTGGTGAGCGTAATTGTTTCCGCAAAGCTGCGGCCGCGATTAGCGATGCCCGCCAACTTCTTTGCGTTGGCGACACCGACCGAACCGGGAAGTAGAACTTCATTCCGTACCGCAACTGCCCACGCAATTCCGGTGATAAGCAATCCCAGCCCAACGAGCCGGAAAAAATATGGAATCCAGCGGCTCGCCTTGAATTGCAAGGGCCGGTGTAAAGAAAGTCCAAGCAACAGGATCGCGGAAAAGGCCGTGCCTACGCGATGGCCGGAAACGTCGACAAGTCCGTGAATGGCGCACATCAACGCAGCGATCAAGGCAGCGAGGCGGAATCGCTGATTCGTTCCCTCCTGTAAGGGAAAGACGTACCGGACCAACAATCCGGTACTGAGCAAGGTGAGCAAAACCGCGGGCCAGCCCATTTCGACCCAAAGCCAAAGCCAGTCGCTTTCCGGATGTAGCGCGCGCGTGTCGCCCAAAGAGGCGTCGCGAAACATGGCGAAAACCGGCTCAAAGTTTCCCAAACCAATGCCGCACCACGGGGACGTCCGAATCAATTGAAAAACATCTCGAAATACAAGCCACCGGAAATCCGAAGAGACTACAGCGCCCTGCGATGCGCGAAGATTAAAACGCTCCAGGGTTTGCCCCCCCATCAGGAGCAAGATCGACACTAGAATGAGTAGGAAAGAAAAACCGACGGCGATCCGCGCGGTGGACCGTTGACGCAGCGCGACGATGCCGATCCACAGACCGGTTCCCACGACCAGAATTACGACGCCGGCACGAGAGAAATTCAAAATGATCGCCCCAATAATGACAGCGAATGCACCAAGCCAGAGGATCCATCGTTTGCGTCCGTGCCGGATATCGTCCTGACCACTGGCCAGCAACACGATTGCGGTCAGTCCAAACAGATCGGCGGTTTGATTTCGATTCGGAAATGGGCCGAACCCGCGCTGATTAATCCAAAACGGGAGAGCGATGTGCGCCCAATAGAGCAAGATGCTGAGGCCAGCGAGTGCCACGATTCCCGTGGCAAAAAGTCGGAGTTGAAAACGCGTTCCGCGCAATTCCAGTTCCTGTGTCGTCACGACGTACAGCCAGCTAAGGCCGGCGACAAAACTAATCAGGCAACCAACGGTAATCCAAGGCTGCGGAGTAAGCGGGGATGGAAGCGGAACATTGAAATCAGTGACAAGTGCGGTTCGCCAGGGCGGAACGAAAAACCAGGAGTGTGGCAAGAACGCGATCGCGGCCAGGAGGACAAGAGCCCCGAGCACGCCGTTGATCGCCGGCCCGAGAGACAAGCGCGGGGGACGGATCAAAACACAGATGCCGAGAATGACAACGACGATCGCCTCGGCCCATTTCTCAGTGGCCCCTCCTAGAAAGCACGCAAGTACCGGCAGGAGCGCGACCATTCCGCCGTAATTCAACCGTGCGGTTGCAGGGTCGCTCGTACGGCGCCGCGATTGATTTTCGGAAGTTCGCATCACCCAACAAAGATCGCCATGGTATAGGAGTAGCTATTAGAATCAACGAGCACCGCGTTTGCCCATTGGAGTTACCATGTCAGCGATGATTTTACCACGGGTTGAAGCCTGGCTGCCATCGCGTAATCTCACACCGACTCCAGCGACATAGACATGGTTACGCAACGCACGGAAGGTCTCTACCGCCTTTTCCTGCTCTGCCAGATCCTGATCGTGGCGGCGCTTTTCTGGATCGGTGTCTGGACCATGGTCACATTTTATTCGCCCAGCGCCGAACTGACATGGCGCCGGTATAGCATTTACTGCGGCCTGCTCGTCATGGGAATGCTCCTGGAATCGTTCACGCGCAACGGCTCGAAGAATTATTTCCTGCAAAATGAATTGCTGCGGCAACATCGGCTCAGTCTTCGCCAAACTTTCGCCAGCATCGGGATGTTGGTCCTTTATCTAATCGCCACGAAAGACGCGTTCATTTCTCGAATTTTCTTCTTTAATTTTGTTCCGTGGCTTTATGTCGCGCTGCTCTTTTCGCATTTCTATCTGCCCTCAATCTTGGCGCGGGGCATTTTCAACCGCGACGACAAAACCCTGCTCATCGGTTCGTCGCGCAAAGCAGCGCAACTTCGTGGTTGGCTGCGGCGAAAAGCAGATATCGGATTGCGCACGATCGGCTTGATCTGCGACGAGAAGATCGACAAGACAGAAGACGGCATCCCTGTGCTTGGCACCTCGGATGATCTCGAAAAAGTGGTCCGCGAAAATGGAATTACGCAGGTTATATTGCTCGAGTTTCCGCTTTTCACTGAAGTGAACTGGGGAATCATTCGCGTTTGCGACCAGCTCGGCATCCGGTTGCTCATCGTTAGCGACCTGGAAGAAAAGCTGCGGCATGCCGTAACGCATTTCGAAGATGATGGTTTTCGGTTTATCGGTTTGCGTGAAGAACCGCTGGAAAACCCGCTCAATCGTTTTTTCAAGCGCGCCATCGATCTGGCCATCGCCGTGCCGGTAATGTTGATCGTCTTTCCGGTCCTGACCGTAATTGTCTGGATCGTTCAGCGTTTGCAATCGCCCGGACCACTCTTTCATGTGCAAACTCGCGCCGGTATGCAAAACCGCCTCTTTCGCATCTACAAATTTCGCACCATGCGCCCCGATCACGAAGATGTTGGCCGGCAGGCCCGCGACAATGACGAGCGGGTCTATCCCATTGGAAAGTGGCTGCGTAAGTTAAGCGTCGATGAGGTGCCGCAGTTCTGGAACGTGCTCCGGGGCGACATGAGTATCGTCGGTCCGCGACCGCACCTCATTGAACACAACAATCAGTTTTCGCAGCTCATGGCCAACTATCATGTACGCGCTTTTGTAAAGCCCGGCATCACCGGTCTCGCTCAGGTTCGCGGCTTTCGGGGAGAAGCTCGCAATAGTTCCGATATCGAGAACCGTGTCGCGTGCGACATCGAGTATTTGGAAAACTGGAACCTCTCTCTCGAGTGCGGAATCATTCTGCGAACATTCGCGCAACTGTTCGTCCCGCCGCGGACAGCTTATTGATTGGAGGGACGACCTTCGTGTCGTCCCCCATTTACGGAGACGACGAAGCGCATTCCTGCAGGCTGAACGATTTCAGTTTTTCGAAGAAATCGCTGAGCACCTTGCCGCGCTCAAAGCGCGCTACGTATTTGCGGCCGGCCTGACCCCAATCGCCTAGTACTTGCCGATCCTGCCCAAGATCGCGGAAAGTGCGCGCGAGTTGTTCTGGCTGTCCAGGAGGCACATTTATTCCGAACGCGCCCGCTTTGACAACGCGCGCCAGGGCGCTCTCTTCATCCGCCACGGTCACCACGGGACTCGCGTAAGCCAGCGTGACCAACAGTTTACTCGGAAAGAACGCGTTCCCCGATCCACTTTGTTGTGTAATTAGCGAAACGTCGGCATCGACGAGCAACTCTTTGTAGTTTTCTCCAAACTGCAACGGCAACATCGAGACATTGGCCAGATTACGGGAACGCGCGTCCTCTTCCAAACTTTCGCGGGCCGCGCCGTCGCCAGCAATGACAATGCGAATATTCTTCACCGCGCGGAGCAACTCCGCCGCCTCAAGCAAAATATCCAAACCTTGTTTAATCCCGAGATTGCCGGCGTAAATGGCAAGGAAGTCATCAGCCGCAAAACCGTGTTTTTCTCGAAACTTCCCGCGTGCCGGAAACTCCGCGTCGGCCGGCAAAGCGATCGCGTTTGGAAACAAGATCAGCTTAGATTCGGGAACTCCCTTGCGACGAAAAGCATCGAGGATCTCCTCGCTAATCCCCGAAACGCGCGTGGCGTGTTTGTAGGCAAATGCCTCCAGCCAGTAGAGCGCGCGGGTAAACCAACCCGTTTGCAACATTCCCAGGCCGACCGCGGCGTCCGGTTGCAAATCCTGCACGTGAAAAACAAAGGGCGCGCGCTTAAACCGCGTGACGAACCATGCCGCCATCCCAAGCAGCAATGGCGGCGACGGAATCACATAGATGTCCGCTCGTTTCAGCGAAAAAACGCGCAGCGTCGAGGTCAATATGAACGTCGCTTCGTGAATGATCCGTTTCCAAGCGGAAACCCGAGTCGGAACAAAATGCCAGCAGCGATGCACGGGTACGCCGTTAATTCGATCCGTGCGAAAAAGTAGATGCCGATCTTGAGAAGATTTTCGCCAGGCGGGGTAATAGGCGAACGTTGTCACCATCTCCACATCGACACCTCGCTCGCGCAGAAACTCGCAGAGCGCCACGTTATGCGGCGCAATCCCGGTTATTTCCGGCGCGTAATTAATACCCCAGACAACAACGCGCATCGCTCAAAACTGTGCACGCGCTACGGACCTCGGATCCGCCTCTCCCCTCAAGGGGAGAGGACTGACGTAAGGGGTAGCGGTGGCGCGATAAAAAGCTTCATCCCTCACCCTACCCTCTCCCTTTGGAAGGGAGAGGTGAACATGAACAACACGATTCAAGATCATTCGCGTTTCGCGCGCTGGCGGAGTTCGTAGGTTTTTGCCACGGAGAGAAATTCATAAAACGCATGCAGGCGCGCGAAGTAGTAGCCATCGCGTCCGTCCAGGAACCCTTTTTGCCACACGTAGATGTAAAGAAAACGCAGCAGCGGGCGAAAAGGCAGGCGTTGCGATAACATCTTTAAGCGGCGGCGGCGTTCCACGGGCGCGTTGCTCAACTCCCGCGAGCTGCCGCGCAAAAGTTGATCAGCCGCGACACGCGCTTCCCAGTTTGAGTAACGATTGTGCTTCTCGATGAAAACTTCAATCGACGGAAATGCATAATGGTCCATTTCGCAGCGCAGCTTTTTGGTTGGCCCTTGGACGATCACGTGCTCGTGCACTTCGTTGTCGCCGCTTTTCGTTTCCGCAGTGGTCAATTTTTCGTAACGACCCAGCGCGTGCCGGAAGAGACGAAGGTTCCAATTCGGATAATAGGAATGACGCAGCCAACGCCCGAGAAACATGAAACGCCGATTGATCCAATAACCAGCCACGTCGGCGGCGTTGGCAATCGCATTGGCAAATTCAGCCTGAGCCTCCGGTGGTAAAACTTCGTCGGCATCGAGAATAAATACCCATTCGTTTTTGAGCGGAAGATTCTCGAGCGCCCAATTCTTTTTCTTTGGCCAGGTCCCATTGAAATCGAACTGCACCACTTTTGCGCCGTGCCGCGCCGCGATTTGTTCCGACTGGTCGGTGCTGTGCGAATCGACCACGAAAATCTCATCCGCCCATGGCACGCTGGCGAGACATCGTGGCAGATTCTCGGCTTCGTTCTTGATCGGAACGATGACGGAAACCGGAAGTTGCGAGTTGTGGGACATGCTTGGTGTTAGTACAACGACGCTCATTGGTTCGCACGCGGTTATTTTGCAGCCATCGTTATCTTGAAGCGTATACAGCCCAACAACAGTTGGCCGAAATCATGGAAGGAGTCCTACTTCTACGATTTGCAGGAGGTCTACGGTGAAATCTCAAATCACGGCTACGCTTATGCTTATGCCAACCGTCGCCGTCACACGTTGCGGCTCATCCGCGAAGTGCTCCCGAGTGGCGCGCGAATTTTGGATGTCGCCGCGGCGCAGGGAAACTTTTCTATCGCGCTCGCGGAGATGGGTTACCGCGTCACATGGAACGATCTGCGTGCGGAGCTGGCCGATTATGTGCGACAGAAGCACGAACGCGGTCGAATCAATTTCGCTCCCGGAAACGCGTTCGAGTTGAACTTCGACGCGCCATTCGATGCGGTCGTGATCACTGAAGTGATCGAGCACGTTGCCCACCCGGACGAATTTCTGGGCAAGGCCGCACAATTAGTTCGACCCGGCGGTTACGTTGTGATGACAACTCCGAATGGCGCGTATTTTCGTAACCGACTCCCGAAGTTTTCTGAATGCTCGAATCCAAGTCGTTACGAGGCCATTCAGTTCAAGCCCAACGCCGACGGCCACATCTTCTTACTGCATCCAGATGAGATCGAGTCACTGGCCGCGTCCGCAGCCCTTCAACTCGACAAACTTGTTTTGTTTACGAACCCGATCACGAGCGGGCATTTGAAGACCGAATTGCTCTTACGGGCCATGCCTAAGCGCGCGGTGGACTGGCTCGAATCACTGACGGCCTATCTTCCGCAAAGGTTGTCAGCGCGGTTCCTCGTCCAGATGGGCGCTCGCTTTCGCAAACCCGAGGTTTAAGAAAAGAGAGTCATCGCTTCCCCAGAACTTTACAGGGGTTGCCCGCGGCGATGACATCTTCGGGCACATCGTGGGTCACGACCGAGCAAGCGCCGACCACGCTGCGCGCGCCAATCGTGACGCCAGGCAGGACAAAAGCGCGAGCGCCGATAAAGACGTCTTCGCCAATCGTAATTTTTGCCACGACTAACGGAAGTTCAGGTCGATTGAAGTCGTGACTGCCGGTGTCGAGATATGCTTCCTGTGCAACAGTGGCGCGCGCGCCGATTTCGATTTCGGCCAGACTGTAAGCGTTTGCGCGGTCTCCGAGACAGGCGCGATCGTGCAGCGTCAGATTCCAGGGAACGGCAATGCGCGCCCGCTGATGTACAAACGGAGTGCCGTCGATTTTGGCGTCGAACACGCGGAGCCAAAACAGCCGCCATTCATTCAGCGGCTTCGGTGTCCACACACAAAAGAGGGTCCAGCAAAATTCCCAAAGCACTCGCAAGAAGCGCTGACTCACCGGCCACGGCGAGTCGTAGGCCGATTTCTGTGCTGGATTGACGATGGTTTCGTTAGGCACGGTTCTCGATTGCTCAGTAAAAATACACGTCCGTGCTGGTGACGCCAAAACGCCCCGGTCCTACACTCTCGAAAACCTTGACACGGTGTGCGCGATTCGCCTGCCGCAGCTCGCGGTAGCGCCACGAATCGTCCACCACAATGATGCCGCCGAGTGCAATTTGTTCCTCCGCCGCATGAAAGCAGATTGGGCGCACGTTGCACGACCACTCGGTTCCGTCGACCACAATCACATCAACGACCGATTGCCGCACCGCCTCCAAATAGTCGGAAGTTGCGAACGCCTGCTCACTCGTGAATACCACCGGCACATAGCAAACATCGACATTTTTGATTCCGCGACACGCAAGTTTTGCCGCGACGATCTCGCACCAGCGCGCGTTGTCTTCCACGCTCGTGACGGATTTGCAGCGCTGCGCGAGAAACAAAGTTGAGCCGCCGCTGCCAAACTCAAACACCTGCATTTCGCTACACAGATGGCTTTTGAGGAAATCGATTGCTGCGTACGAAAACCACGGCAACTCGAGTTCGACGGGCTCCCTCCTGGTGATGAGATTGTGCATGATGTAACGCGGAACATTGCCCGGATGTTGCAATAGGTGGCCGGCGAGCTTGGCGATGCGCTGCGAATTGGTAAGGTCCATCGTTAGGCTGGCTGAGCTTGCACTCCTTTGAAATCGGAGAGGAAGTGATCGGCAATGTGCTCGGGCGAATATTCGATTGACTTGCGATGACCGGCTTCGGCCACGCGCGAAAGCAGCGCTTCATCGCCGATCACAGTTTCCATTTTTTCGCGAAGCGAATTGACCGCCGATTTTGCGCGATGGTCAAAAGCAAAGCCCGTTTCGCCATCGCGAATAAAATCGTGAAAACAAGCGAGATCCGATACGACCACGGCACAACCGTGTGCCATCGCCTCGAGTGGAGCGAGCCCAAAAGATTCGCCGCGCTCGGCCAGAGAGGGATAAACAAAGAATCGCGCCGCGCGAAACGTCTGTTCGAGTCCGGTTTGATCAAAGATCGGGCCGCGGAACACGATCTTCAGGTCTTTCGCGCGCCGCTTAAGATCGACAAGGTACGGTTCGCCGCCGCCGCCGTGCCTCTCTTCAGTTGGTCCAACAATCACCAATGTCCATTCAGCAAAAACAGTGCGCGCGCCCTGAGCAAACGCATCGACCAGAAGATGCACGCCTTTTTCCGGGTGAACGCGCCCGACAAAGAGAATGATTTTTTCACGTTCGCCCACGGGCGGCGGCGCACGATCAATTGTCGACCCTGGCACGGGATAGGGAATGACAGTGACTTTCCCTGCGAGCTTCGGCGCTTCATCCGTGATGGCGCGCGCCACCGCATGAGATGGCGCCTGTAGCCTCGCTGCCGTGCCGTAAAAACGCGTCTGACCTTTTGGATATCGCGCTATGTGAACATAAACGCGACCGCGTGATTGATTCCGCAGCAAAAGCGGAAGCCAAAATGTGTTTGTGACAATGATGTCGGACTTCGGCAAGATCGACATCGCCCTGAGCGAATAAAGAAGATCGAGAAATTTTAGCCAAAGCAGCGAACGCGGCGTATCAAACCCGCGCACACGCAAATGTTTTACACCGTCGATCATCTCTCCGCGCGGAAACTGCGAGACAGCTCGCGATACCTGGACAACTTCATGACCGCGCCGCACAAATTCCTGCCCGAGCGCAAACCAAACCTTTTCCACTGCGCCGCCCATAATTGGCGGCACAGGAAGAAATGCACCTAGCACGATGGTGATCTTCATGTGGCGGCGTGCGGTTCAGCCAGGATGCGCAGGAGTGAATCGACCGCTCGATTGATTTCAAAGCGACGCCCAAAACATTTTCTCGCATTGGCTCGCATCATTTCGCGCTCGGCCAGCGGTGTGGCCATCCAGCGTTCGATCAAGCGAATTGTGCCGGGAAGATCGTCGCTTTCTACGTAGCCGGCATGATCATTGTCGATCTCGCGCCAGATATTAACGCGCTCAGAGATGAGGACAGGAAGGCCGACGGCCAATGCTTCGACCACAGCCATACCAAAGTTTTCCTGATGTGAGGGAAGGATGAAGGCGTCGGCGCCGGCCAGGGCGCCTTGTTTCAATTCGCCCTGCAACATTCCGGTGAAGACGATCCGGGGCGCGATGTCGAGATGGGCAACGCGTGCCCGTAAATACCTTTCCCAGCCGATCTGATCGGGCCCGGCCAGAACTAGCGAGACCGCATTTTCCGGATCAGAATCCCGCGGCAAAGCATCGATCAAAATGTCGCAGCCCTTTTTCGGATGAAGACGGCCCAGAAAAAGGAGAATGCGCGTATCTCGCAATTGCGGATAGCGCGCGAGAAATGTTTCCTTTGCCTGTGATGAAATCAGCGGCGGCAATTCAACCCCAAGTGGGGAAACTTTTTCGCGACAGCGGTAAAGCCAGAAAGATTTTCGCGCCTGGATGCGTTCCTCGTCTGATGTGAAAATCACCGCGGTAGCGTCGCGCAGGACGCGATATTCGGCCCACGGCCAGTAAAGCCATTTCTTTAGATGTTTAAGCGGAAAAGTTCTTTTGAACCATGGATCAAGCATTCCATGTGGGAAAACGTAATATGGTTTTGAAGTGCCGTGACAAAACCGCCACGCGGCAAAGCTCAGATATTGCCAAAGCCCATTTACAATGACGCAGTCGTACTTTTTTCCATGTTCCCGCAGCCACGGCAGCAGAGTTTTTGAATAACGATAGTTTGTCAGACCGGCGCCGAGCGCGTGCACCGTAAGATCGACATCCCCCAGCCATGGCGCGGCCGGCTCGTCCAAGGTGACGATATCGATCTGGTGGCCGAGTCGCGCCAGTCCTCGGCTTAAAGAAATAACCGCAGTCGCGACGCCACCGACACTCGGATCGAGCGTCTGCACCATTTGCAGAATTCTCAAAGCCCTAACTGACATTCAAGCATAATAGCCCACGTTTTAATGCTGGGTTTTCAATGACAAATGCGCAGGCGACCGTTTCCATTCGTTTTGTCCGGCGTTGAAACGCTGGGCTATTTTCATCCTCCCTTACCAAATTTCGTCACGATCTAAAAAACGAAGCCGACAGCTCTGTGAAAATATTCGTAGTCAGACGGTAATTTCTCGATCGGTCGCGCCGGCACCCCGCCGTAAAGATGATGTGATTCGGTGAAGGCTTTGTTCAAAAGAGATTTTGCTCCAAGCACGCAAAAATCGGGCAGCGCACTGCCACCGAGCAACACACAATTAGTTCCAACGAAACAATAGTCGCCCACGCATACTGGCACGGACGCTTGTCGATTCTTTTGAAGGTCGATGCTGTGTGTGAGAATCTGCGATTGAAATCCGGCGACAGTGGTGAATTTCCCGATCACGACAGAGTTCGTGCAGTCAATCAGGTGCCGATGGGTAATGGCCGCGTGTTCGCCAACGATCAGCTGCGGTTGTCGATCTTTCTCGTCGGCGAAATGGCGCGAAGACCCGAGCGGAAAACCGGTAATCCAGTTACCGTTTCCTATGGAAGCGTATGCTTTCAAGTGAAGCAGATCGATATTCTTACAAACAGTGAAGTTTCCGATGCGGCTGCCTTCTTCCATGACCAGGCGCGTGGGAAAGACGAAGGCAATCCCAATTCGGCAGGTCGGATGAATTTGGAATCCGAATTGCTTCTCGAGAAAATTCCTCCTCATGCCCCACGGAAGCAAAAGGCTGACGAACACCAGGATTTTTTTCACGACTTAATTTCAAGCTGACGATAGATGTCGACGTACTGAGCGATCATCTTGTCCGTCGAGAATCTTTCTGCGTTGCGTAAGCTTTTTTCGCTCCAAGTTTTTCGCTCAACCGGTTCAGTCAAACTGAGTAAATCATTTGCGAAGCCTGCTTCATCGTCCACGTCACGGAAAAGCCCGGCGTCCCCGGCAGCTTCCGGAAGCGGGCCTGATTTGCTGCACAAAACCGGACAACCGCACGCTTGTGCCTCGATGATCGGCCAGCCGAAGCCCTCGAAACGAGACGGATACAAAAGCGCGTGCGCACAGCTGTAAAGGATTTCGAGCGTTTCGTTGTCCGGGTTTTGGACTTGGATAATGCGATCTGCAACGCCCAGCTCCGTTGCAAGCGAGAGCAACTGCGGACTCAACAAATCGCCGGCAAACACGAGCTGGCCTTTCCATTTATCTTTAGTAAGGGCGAAAACGCGGAGCACGCCGTCGCGGTTCTTACGCCGAAGATTTGAGCCGACGTGCAAAACGAATGGAAAATCGACATCGAAGCCTGCGATCTTGGCGAGACGCGCCCGTGCAACCTCCGTCTCCAATTTGCGATAAGGGTAATTCAAGCCCAGGTAAACAACACTGATGGTTGGATGAGTCTTGCCAATCAAGTGTTCCGCATCTTTGGCGGTGGCCTGAGAGACGCACGCGACATGATCCGCCTGACGAAGCCCATTAAGGATCCATCGCTGCAAAACACGGCCGGTCAGTGAGGCGGGACAATCCGTTTCCTCGCCGAGCGCGCCACGCACGGCCAGCAAGTCATGACATGTGACCAGCACCGGCGCTCTCTCGCAACGCGCAACATAAACGGCGTTCGAATGATCCAGGATATGAACCAACGAAGGACAGGTATCCAATTTTTTCCTGAGGCAAAATGGAAACAAAACGTACTTGTCGATGTAAGCGAGCCACTTTGCGATAAAACAGCCGAGCGCTCGAAAATTACCGAGGAATGGCGCGGGCTTGATCAGCTCGGCCTTAATGCCTGCTGCCGTCAGGCCTTGCAGCATCATCGTGTTGAAGCGCTGCATGCTTTGTTGCTGATCGGGCGAATAGTTACCGATCAACAGAACCATTGGATTGGCTGTTTCCTAAGTTGGAGCTATGCAATCTCTCCGCATGGATCGAGCGAGTGCGCACAACGTTTTTCGAACTGAGGCTACGCGAGCGCTCTTTTAACTCAGCCGGGATGAGAAATTGCTCCTCGTTTCTGGCCGCGAGCGCGAGTCCTGTCGTGAACACAGAAAAACCGAGAATAGTCGGTTGACCGAATTGGCCGCTAATCATCGGCAGGAAACTGGAACTAAACAATAGAAGCGGCAGGACATTTCCCTGTTTCACCGACCTCAAACAAAGCACGCCTATCCACACGACCAGCGCGCAACGTAATCCAACGTATGCCACTCCGAGAACCGGACCGATCTCAAAAAAAATGCGCGACAACTCGCCTTCGGTAAGTAGGAACCCGCTGCGCCCAGTGATAAATTTCGCGCCGGCATTTGTCCCAACGCCGAGTCCATAGCCAAGAAACGGCGCTTTCGTGAACGCGTAAAATCCCTCCACGAAATCGCCCAGGACGCGTGTGACGAGTCCGTGCATGACTGACTGCTCGCTCGCTTCCGCCACTTCGGTGAAGCGGGTGCTTAAGACAGTGAAGCCCTCTTTGAAAATCGGAGTTCGTGTAACGATAAATCCCAACACAACGACGATGAGCAAGGTCTGGCCAAAACGATTCACGGAATCGCGCCGCAAAAACAAAACGATCGCGAGTGACGCAATTACAACCGCGCATGCGCCCACTACGGAGCGGCTTCCGGAAACCACAATTCCGATGACCAAGGCCGTGCCCGCCGCGGCGAGCAGCCAATGTTTGTAAACCGTGCGTCGCAACACCGCCCATACCAGGAATCCGGTAGCGAGAGCGAAATAGGACACCACGCCAGTGACAAAAGAGAACGTTGCCGCGGTGCGCACTTTGCCCATCGAGGACATCATCATCTCGCCTTCGCC
>JBEEGY010000152.1:0-4356 GCA_041167145.1 Verrucomicrobiota bacterium | reverse complement strand
TTGGCCCGTTACGCCAGTGAGGCAGCTGGCGTTGTCGATCATGTTTTGGAGTCTCGACGAATTAATTGCTTTATTGGGCTGAACCTTTTACGTAATGTCAGGGTTATGTTGAAACTTGAAGTCAAATCTCACGCTGCTTTTGTTTGATCTGGTTTTTCCCCATGAGATCACACCTGTCAGACGAAGATTACAACGCGCTCGCTGGTTTTCGCTACGCCATGCGCAAGTTTCTTCGATTTAGCAGGGAGTTCCTGGCTGCACGGGCCGAGCTGACTCCCGAGCAATATGAAGCTCTGCTGGCTCTCAGAACGTCTTCTCGAAGCGATGGCCTCACAGTCGGGGAGCTGAGCGAACGCCTGCAAGTGAAACACCACAGCGCCGTCAACCTTGTCAACAAGCTGGTCGCGCGCAAGCTAGCGACTCGGAAAACGGGACAGCGCGATCGCCGGCAGGTTCATGTCAAGCTGACAAGTGCGGGAGCCAAACTCCTGACCTCTCTGGCCGGCGAGCATCGCCGGCAATTGCGCCACCGCAGTCTCGAAATGATTAAGGCGCTGACCTACCTGCGCGGCTAATTGCTGGAATTATCTCGCTGGACTGAACGCGCCCGATTTTCAGCGAGAGTCAAAACCTTTTTGCTGACGGCGAAGGATTGATTTACATGATCAACACCCGCCAAGCATGTACGAACCCCGAAACCATCCACTTCTAAGCCGCGCGAGATTTGCGAAACGGGTTGTTCGCCATTTCCTCCTCGCGCTTCTTATACTCGCACTCGGATTGGGAATCGGGGTAGTCGGATATCACTCGCTGGCAAAACTGAGCTGGATCGATTCACTTCTCAATGCCTCGATGATTTTGAGCGGCATGGGACCGGTTGATCCGCTCCATTCCTCCGTAGCCAAGATTTTCGCTTCGTGTTACGCCTTGTTCTCCGGATTAGCCTTTGTCGGCATCGCATCTCTGATTGTGGCGCCATTTGCGCACCGGCTTTTGCACCGCTTTCAACTGGATAAAGGCTGAACGGCAATGAGTAAGAAGCCAACCGGCGGACCGACAATTGAGCGAAAGTCATTCGCGGTTGCCGAAGTCCGGGGTGGACGGGCAGAAGCCAATCGAATAGAGCGAGATGTCTCCGCTTCGGTCGACATGACAAAGGATTTGACCTGTCCCGTGTGCGGCGCTGTGGCCGTGCAGGAGAAATGTAAGGTGATTTGTCGAAGCGAAACCTGCCGGGGGCGCGTGATTCTAAATTGCTCGGAGTTTTAGCTCCGTTCTCAGCAATTGATATGACTGCATCATAAGCCGCTTACGATGCATGAGGATGCGAGCCGCAAGTTAATGAACGATTAAACGGCTCGCCGCCGCCGCTAGACCGCAAATTTTCGGCTGGCGTAGCGCCGCCGAGTTGTGGAATCCTTGCGGTGAATGTCTTCCCCCCGGACCCGCATTCTCAGTCTCAACCTCGGCTCGCAAAGCATCGAGCTGACGGAATTTCGCGCGCGGGGAAACGGGGGGCTTGTTTTATACAACTACCGCGTTCGAGAGGTCCTGATCGATCCCGCGACTGAGGGACTGCACGACACGCAAATTGCAGATGCGTTGCGTGAGATGTTGGACGAGCTGCAAATCAAAAGCGGAAACGTCAACTACGCGATCGCCGAAAATTCGGTCTTCACGCGATTCGTGAAACTGCCATCGATCGACGAGGAAAAAATAGAGCGGATCATTTCCTTCGAGGCGCAACAAAACGTTCCGTTTCCAATTGACGAAGTAGTTTGGGATTATCAGGTGGTCGGCGCCAGCGTCGAAGGACAGATCGAGGTTGTTCTCTTCGCGATCAAGGGAGAACTCCTCGAGGAGATCAATGCGGCGGTGGAATCAACGGGACTGCGTACGTCGATTGTCGATGTGGCAACAATGGCGCTGTATAACGCGTTTCGTTACAACTACAGCGATCTAAGCGGATGCACGCTGCTGGTCGATATCGGAGCGCGCACAACCAATCTTCTTTTCATCGAGCCGGAGAGAATCTTCTGTCGCAGTGTGGCCATAGGCGGCTCCTCCGCTACGTCCGCGATTGCAAAGGAGTTCAACGAACCATTTGCCGCGGCTGAGTTTCGAAAAAAGCGCGACGGTTTTGTTAGTTTGAGCGACGCGTGCACGGAGCCGCTAAATGCCGACATCGTCCGCGTCTCAGAAATCATGCGCAGCACCATGACGCGGCTGCATGCCGAGTTGATGCGGTCGATCAGCCATTATCGCGTGCACCAGCATGGGAATCCACCGGAGCGCGTTTTCCTCTCTGGGGGAGGCGCGAGTACGGCGGGCTTGCGCGAGTTCTTCCATGAGAAATTACAGCTGCCGATAGAATTCTTTAATCCCCTGCGAAATGTCGCCGTGGCTGAACCGGCCGCGCCCGCCGGAATTGTGCGATCGGCGTATCTGCTCGGGGAACCCGTGGGTCTTGCCCTTCGATCGGCGAACAATTGTCCCATGGAATTGAATCTGCGCCCGGCGAGCGTTGTTCGGCGGCAGGAATTGGAGAAGCGGCGGCCATTTCTGGTTCTGGCCGCGGCCTGTTTCATTATCGGTTTGGTCGCATGGGGCGCGTATTACACGCGGGCTGCGCAAGTGACGCGGCGCATCACAGAACAAATGCAGGAGAAAGTGAACACGATGCGCGAAGCCGAAGCGAAGATCGACAATCTGCGCAAGCAAATTGCGGCGCACGACGCCGTGGCAACACCTCTGATCCTCGCGGTGAACGATCGGAGTTTTTGGGTGGAACTTTTGGAAGAGCTGAACGCGCGTCTGCCGAAAGAAGATATTTGGATCACGGAATTGATTCCGACTTCCGGCGGCAAAGCAGTCGGGGTGGACGACAAACGCGCGGTCGAACTTGCGCCGAGTCCCGCGGCGACCACAACGCCCGTAGCAAGATCGACAGGGAAAAATGAAGCAGCCGGAACAGCGATCGACGGCATTCTGATTCGCGGACTCTATTTGTTTAATCCGAAGCAACAGGAAATGGTGGTCGATTACTTCCGCAACCTGGCGACCTCGCCATTCTTCAATGTCGACCCAAAAAATCAGGCGCGTTACATCAAACCGACGACGCCGAACAACACCGAGTGGGCGTTTCCGTACGAACTGCGTTTCGATTTAAGGAAGCCGCTGAAACTGCCATGAGCTGGTTTCAAGCAAATCGCTGGTTGGGGAGATTTCTGATCGGGTTAGGAATCGCGACGCTTCTCGCGTCTTGGTTTCTCTTTCATGCGAAACGCAGTTTCGGAGAAGCCAAAGCAAACTTTGAAGAAACGGCCGCGGAACAAAACCGACTCGAACGTCGCGATCCATTTCCAAGCGAGACGAATTATCGAAAGCTTAAGGTGCACATCGAAAACTACGCGGCCGCGCTTGAAAAATTTAAGGAGGAGCTAAAAGGCCATGTCCTGCCGAGTGCGCCACTCGCGCCGAACGAGTTTCAGTCGCGCTTGCGGCAAGCGATGGTGGCGAGCGCGGAAAAGGCGCGCGCGAACAAGGTGAAGTTGCCGGACAATTTTGCGCTTGGCTTTAACGAGTTCACCGCGGCGCTGCCAAACAACGATATTGCACATTTGCTCGCGCAGGAATTGGCGCGGGCCGAAGTGCTGACGAATATTTTGATCGAGGCGCGCGTCGACAGGGTGACGGCGTTTGCGCGGCGACCAGTTGCGCCGAGTCCTGTCGCCGCAGCTATGGCGCCGGGGAAAAAGCCGACGTCATCTCCAGCAAGCGAACCGAAAATGATCGAGCGTAACATTGTCGATCTTACCTTTGTCGCTGGGCCATCCGCCGCGCGGAGAGCGTTGAATCAGATGGCGAGCTCAAACCAACAGCTTTTCGTCATACGCACACTGCATGTGCGGAACGAAAAGGAGAGAGGTCCGCCGCGCGAGGGAGACGCAGCCGGGACGGCTGTGACGACAAATGCGGTCGCCGCGGCCCTACCGCCATCAAACGCGGCCTTGAATTTCATTGTCGGCAACGAACAGATCGAGACGTCGGTCAGGATCGAAATGGTGCGACTCACATTTTGAAGTAACGAGATGCACAGCAAGAGCAACGCAGCAGATTTTCCGGGGAGCGCATGCGCCTCGCGTGCCCTTTCCGGCGCCTCGCCGGAAAGCTTTTACATCTGCAGAAAACCATGGACGGCAGCTGTCGTCAGTTCGACCGACGAGTATTCGTGGCTATGGACACAAGACATGTCTTCGGCGGAGGCGCCGAAGACTGCACGCGAGGCGCGTGCGCTCCCCAATCACTGATGGGCTGGCTGCGCAAACATTACGAGCGTGTGGCGCTGATTGCGGC
>JBEEGY010000151.1:0-6595 GCA_041167145.1 Verrucomicrobiota bacterium | reverse complement strand
GCCGCCATGCCGCTGCTGCATTTGTGGCAGGAACATTTCGGATTCATCAGCGATGAGGGCGTGAATTGGATCGCGGCCAAACTCGGCCTGCAACCGATCAACATTCTCGAGCTGGTCACGTTCTATCCGATGTTTCGCCAGCAGCCCGCGGGACGAAAATATATTCGCGTTTGTCGCACGCTCAGTTGCGCGATGAACGGAAGTTACGAAGTGATGCAGCGAGCGCGCGAAATGGCCGCGGGAGATCCGAACCTCAGTGTCGAGTTTGTCGAATGTCTCGCGAGCTGCGGCACCGCACCGGTCTGCATGATCGATGATGAGCTGCACGAAAATGTGGATCCACATTCGATTGTCGATCTTGCGCGCAATCAAGCGCCGATCGTTAGGCCGCGGCCGGAACCGCACCGGCTCGAGCACAGATTAATTTTCAAAAACATCGGCCGATCCGATTGGAAGATCGACATCGACACTTACATCAAGGACGGCGGTTACGAGCAGTTGAAGAAAGCGGTGACGATGTCGCGCGCCGAAATCGTGAATGAGGTAAAAACATCGGGATTACGCGGACGCGGCGGCGCCGGTTTTCCATGCGGCGTGAAGTGGAGCTTCATCAAAGCCGATGAGAAGAAGCCGATCTATCTCATCTGCAACGCCGACGAATCCGAGCCGGGCACGTTCAAGGACCGCTACATCATTCACGAGGACCCGCATCAGTTGCTCGAAGGCATTTTGATTTCGGCTTACGCCGTGGGCGCGAAGATCGCCTATATATATATAAGAGGCGAGTTCCCGGAGGGCGCGAAGATTCTCGAGAAAGCGATCGAAGAAGCGCGCGCGAAAAAGTTTCTCGGCAAAAATGTTCTCGGCCGTGGATTTGATTGCGAAGTTTACATTCATCGCGGCGCGGGCGCTTACATTTGCGGCGAGGAAACGGGGTTGATCGAATCGCTCGAAGGCAAGCGCGCCTATCCGCGGATCAAACCGCCCTACTTTCCGGCCGTGCTCGGCCTCTACATGTCGCCGACGATCGTGAACAACGTGGAAACGCTTTGCCATGTGAAACACATCCTTGCCATGGGCGGCGCAAAATACGCCCAGCTCGGCCGGCCGAACAACACCGGCACGCGCATCGTTTGCGTGAGCGGCGATGTGCGGCGGCCCGGATATTTCGAAATCGAAGTGGGCGCGGTGACGATGGGACAATTGATCTACGATATGGCGGGAGGCTTAAAAGAAGGGCGCACACTCAAAGCAGTGATTCCCGGCGGAAGTTCGGCCAAAGTCTTGCGCGCGGACGAACGTTTTAAAATAAAGGAAAAACAACCCGATGGATCGACCATCGATCGCGAGATGTCGATCTACGAGATCCCGATGGACTTCGATTCGCTGGCCGCGGCCGGCTCGATGGCCGGCTCCGGAGGCGTGATCGCGCTGGACGACTCGCGCGACATGGTTTGGGTCCTCAACAACATCAACGAGTTTTACGCGCACGAGTCATGCGGACAATGCACTCCATGTCGCGAAGGTTCGCTTTGGATGAAGAAGATCACCGACCGCATGCTGCTCGGCGGCGGTGTCGTGCAAGATCCGGAAACGCTCACCACCGTGGCCGACAATATCGCTGGTCGGACGATTTGTGCATTTGGTGAAGCTTGTGCGTGGCCTACGCAAAGTTTCGTCAAAAAATTCCCCGAGGAATTCCTCCCGCGCGCCACTAAACCATTTCCTCCGCCACTTCCGCCGGAATTCACGTCCGAGGAATTGATCGACCACGAACAAATTTCGACCGTTCCGCTCGCGCGCGATCCCGGTTGGGAAAAAGCCGGCGCCAGCGGAATCATTTAAATGACTCTTCTTACTCTTACTCGTGCTCATGATCGTAATCGTGCTCGATCTTTTTCGATTACGAGTATGAGCACGAGCACGATCATGAAAAGGGCCAGGGTATGAGCGACATCTCTGAGACATTGCCAATGTTCAACGTCCAGATTGACGGTGTGTGGCATCAGTTTCCAAAAGGCACGCGGGTGATCGAGGCGTGCGCCGAAGCCGGCACGTTCATTCCGCGCTATTGCTATCACAAAAATCTCAGTTCACCGGGCAATTGCCGGATGTGTTTGATCGAGATGGGCCTGCCCAGACTTGGACCCGACCGCAAGCCCGAACTCGACGCCGACGGCATGCCGGTTATCAACTGGATGCCGCGGCCACAAATCTCCTGCGCGCAGGACGTGAGTGACGGAATGGGTGTTCGCACAAATTCTCCGCTGGTCGAGGAATGCCGGCGCAGCGTCATGGAGTTTTTGCTCATCAACCACCCGCTCGATTGCCCGATCTGCGATCAAGCCGGCGAATGCGAACTCCAGGAATTCAGCGTCGAGTATGGCGGCGCGGCCTCGCGCTTTCTCGAAAACAAGGTGAAAAAACCGAAGAATGTCGAGCTCGGTCCGCGTGTTACGCTCGATGACGAACGCTGCATTCTGTGTTCGCGCTGCATCCGTTTCTGTCAGGAGATCGCGAAGGACGACGTCCTGGGCTTTGTCGATCGTGGCAGCCACACCGTCTTGACCGCGCATCCGGGCAAGCGGCTCGAAAATAATTACTCGCTCAACACAGTCGACATTTGCCCGGTCGGCGCGCTCACCTCGTCGGATTTCCGTTTCAAGATGCGCGTTTGGTTTTTGAAGGAAACGAAGAGCATCTGCACGAGTTGCGCGACCGGTTGCAACACGATCATGGGCACGCGTGAAGACGTCATCTACCGGCAGACACCGCGCGAGAACGACGCGGTCAATTCCAGTTGGATGTGCGATTACGGGCGATTGAATTTCGGCTACATCGAATCGGAACACCGCTTGCTCGAGCCGCGCATGCTTTCGGGCGAAAAGCTTGTCTCCGTTAGTTGGCCGACTGCGGTCGGCCAAGCGGCCGCCCAGTTGAAACATTGTCAGGGATGGGAAGTGGCGATCGTCGCCTCGGGCCGAATGACGAACGAGGAATTGTGGTTGACGTCGCAACTCGCGAAAATGCTCGGCGTGCGTTGGATCGACATCGTCCCGCGTTTTGGTCCGAGCGACGACATCTTGCTTAGCGCGGATCGTAACCCGAACACAAATGGCGCACGTCTAATTGGCGTTACCGCGGAGCCCGGCGCGCAATTGCCTGAAATCGTTGAAGGCGTGAAGTCCGGCGCCGTGCACGCGCTTTTCGTTCTCGGCGAAGATCCGACGAAGTTTGGCCTTTCCATCGATGAGCTCAAACGACTTCCCTCATTTATCGCCATGGACATCTTGTCGAATGCGGCCACGGAACACGCCACGGTCGTGCTGCCCGCATTCGCTTTCGCGGAAAAACGGGGTTCGATGATCAATGGCGAGGGCCGTTTGCAGCGCTTGAATCGGGCGGTGCGCGCGCCCGGTCAGGCCCGCGACGATTGGGAAATCTTGCGCGATTTGATTCAGGCTTGCACCGGCAGCAATGGCATCGGTTCAATTGATGACATTTTCCGGCAGATGAGCGAAAGCGTTCCGCATTTGGCCGGACTAACTCTAAGCAGAATCGGCGATCTCGGTGTTCCGGTGATGAAGATCGATGAATCGCCTGCGCCGCCGTCCGCGCCCAATCACGACATCGAAGCGGCCGAGGCAGATCGGCCGCTCGGAAGGTAAGATCGACAATGGATTATTTCCTGATCACGACTTCGCTGCTCAAGATCGTCGGGATCATCTTCCTGGTGATCCTGCCGATGGTCGCTTACAGCATTTACGCGGAGCGCCGCATCAGCGCGCTGATTCAAGATCGGCCCGGCCCAAATCGCGTCGGACCAGCTGGCTTGTTTCAACCGGTCGCGGACATCGCCAAGCTTTTATTCAAGGAGGATTTTACTCCGCGAAACGTAAACACGTTTTATTACTGGCTCGCGCCATGTCTTGCCATGGTGCCCGCCATTATCACCATCGCGGTCGTTCCATTCGGCAGCAGCCTGTTCGGTGTGCCGATGGTGATCGCGGACATCAACGTTGGAATCCTCTACGTCTTCGCGGTCGCTTCTCTCGGCGTTTACGGAATCGTCCTCGGCGGTTGGGCCTCCAATTCCAAGTATCCGTTCCTCGGCGGCATTCGTTCCAGTTCGCAAATGATTTCCTATGAGCTCTCGCTCGGGCTCGCCGTCATTCCGATTTTTCTCCTGGTCGGTCAACTCCGTCTCACCGAAGTCGTTCGTTACCAAATCGACCACGGCTGGATGATCGCGCCATTCATCGGCGATTGGACGAATCCCGCCAAATGGCTCCTGGCCATTCCGATGTTCGTGTCGTTCGTGGTTTTTATGATTGCGATTTTCGCGGAGACGAACCGGTTGCCTTTCGATTTGCCGGAGGCGGAACAGGAGCTGGCCGGTGGATATCACACCGAGTACAGCTCGATGAAGTTCGGGCTTTTTTTTCTCGGCGAATACGCCGCCATGATCACCGGATCGGCCATCATGGTGACTTTATTTTTGGGCGGATGGCACCTGCCTTTGCCTTCATGGCAGGGTGGATTTCACTGGATGATTGTAGATGGTTCGGCGCCCGGCTGGCGCGGAATTGCCGGCGGCTTGTTCAATATCGCAACGTTTTTCGCGAAGGTCGCCATGTTCCTTTTCATTTTTATTTGGGTGCGCTGGACCCTGCCGCGATTTCGTCACGATCAACTCATGCGCCTGGGCTGGGTCTTCTTTTTCGAGATCGCGCTCGCTAACATCTTCATCACTGCGTTCATTCTCGCGTACTACCCGCAATGATCTCTCTCACTCACAATCGTGCTCGTGCTCATACTCGTGATCGGAAAAGATCGACATCAAGCACGATTACGAGCACGAGCAAAATCACGAGTTGATTATGGCCGTCACTGTTCCACGTCCGAGACTCAACTGGCGCGAGCGCATGTATTTGCCCGCGATTGTGACCGGCATGGCCATCACGATAAAGCACCTCAAGAACATGCTCTTCGGGCGCACCAAAGTGACGATGCAATACCCGGAAGAGAAATGGGACAGCCAGATGCCCGAACATTATCGCGGCGCGCCCGCGCTCGTCCGCGATACGGATGGCCGCGTCCGCTGTGTGGCCTGCCAGCTTTGCGAATTTATTTGTCCACCACGCGCGATTAAAATCGTTGCCGGCGAAATTCCATCGACCGATCGATTTGCCAAAGTGGAGAAGTATCCCGCGGAGTTCGATATCGACATGATTCGCTGCATCTTCTGCGGCATGTGCGAGGAGGTTTGTCCCGAACAAGCCATTTTTTTGCGCAAAGATTACGCGATTACTGGATTCACTCGCGAAGACATGGTCCATCACAAAGACAAACTTCTCGAGATTGGCGGGGTCATGCACGGCGTCGTCCTGAAATGGAATGAAAAGAAATAACGCGCGTCATCCCGAGCGAAGCGAGGGACCTCACCCAGGCCGAAGCGATTACGCTCTGGTAATAAGTGCTATCCAAGCTCCGAATGTGAGATCCTTCACTTCGTTCAGGATGACATCGATCGGTGGCGTCATGCACGGCGTCGTCCTCAAATGGAATGAAAAGAAGTAAGCACGGTCATCCCGAGCGAAAGCGAGGGACCTCACACCGGATGATAGCGTCACGCTGTGACCCCTTTGTAATCCAAGCTCCGAATGTGAGATCCTTCACTTCGTTCAGGATGACGGCTCGCTCGGACGATTGGTAATCAGGTAACGACTATGCCGGCATATCTGTTTTGGTTCTTCGCAATCTTGATGCTCGCTTTCGGCGCCGCCGTTGTGCTTAACCGCAACCCGGTCGCGAGCGCGTTGAGTCTGGTCGTTTCATTTCTCGGCCTCTCTGCGCTCTTCATGTCGCTGGATGCTTATTTCATCGGCATCATTCAAGTCCTTGTTTATGCCGGCGCGGTCATGGTTCTTTTCCTTTTCATCATCATGCTGCTCGATCTGCGCGGTGAGAAAATGCGCCGCATAAACTGGCTGACCTCCGCCGGCGGAATTGCCGTCGCGCTCGCCTTCGTCGTGCAAGTTTTCTATGTCGTGGGCAATTTTCGTTTCGCCCGGCAACCGTTCCCGCCCCTGACAAGATCGACAATCGACGATGTGCGTAATGTTGGCGCGGCCTTGTTCGAGAACTATAACCTGCCGTTTCAAATCATCGGCGTTCTTGTTCTGGTCGCAACCATCGGCGTGATCGTGCTGAGCAAACGCGAGCTTCGATAGCATGGTTACTCTCGGCGATTACCTCATTGTCAGTGGAATTCTTTTCGCCATCGGATTCGCCGGCGTGATCTTGCGACGCAACATCATCATCATTTTCATGTGCCTCGAATTGATGTTGAACGCGGCGAACCTTTCGCTCGTCGCCTTCTCGCGCTTCCACACCGACGCTGGCCTTCCCGATTACAACGCGCAGGTTTTTGTTTTTTTTATCATTACGGTGGCGGCGGCTGAGGTCGCCGTCGGTCTTGCCATTATCGTGGCCCTGTTTCGGGCCCGCCAGACCACGCACGTCGAAGACATTACCAGTCTGAAATTCTGAGTGCCCACTAAACACGCGAAATGACACGAAATCCCGAAAAGAC